>JAOZHT010000001.1:900000-1138178 GCA_026014735.1 Candidatus Bathyarchaeota archaeon | reverse complement strand
AGACAAGATTGAACCCCAGACAGCGAAGTACTACCTGAACCGCTAGAAGAAATTGTTAGCGGATAATATACTGGATACCAAATATAATGCGCAACCAAATTTCCGTCTGAGGTTAGCGGAATATTTCCTGGAGCATAGTTTTGGCCATTGAAGGAGAAATAGCTGAAAAGATAGTTATGCAAAGGAGCGACGCTGACCGAATAGGTTTTACCGATTAACCTCTGATTCCCACAATAATGAGTTTCACCACCCACAGCGAACTGAGGATATAAAACATCATTTTCATGACCAGACGTATTGCAAACAGCAGAAAAATTCACAAGAGGCTGATAGAGTTTAATGTACGAGTTTCCGTAAACGCGCATATGACAATTAGGAACACTGTAATCATCATAATTCCATTGACCATCGATAAACATGGGCCAAATTGCTTCAAAGCCGGTACTGTTAGAAAGTGGAGAGGCATCGAAATTAGGGCTACCCGAAAATGTGTCGTGAGAAGCTAAGTTCAAAGCGGTATGTATGGAATTATCACCCTCCAAAGCATAGTGAAAGAAGTGGTAAACCCAGTAGTAATAATGATAACTGCTGCTTGCAAGGGTTTGGTCTAATGCTGCTGAACCTAATTCAAATCCTATGAAACAGAAATCGCCTGAATCGGCATATGAGAAACCATCTCGGCTCATCCAGCCGGAAGGAGGAGTTGAATTAGGTGTAGCGGTGACCTTTATGCCGTGGCTCCAAGCGAATGGCATACCACGGGCCTTATGGATTGAATTGTCGACTAGCCCCTGTGTAGAAACATACTGTCCATAATAGCTATCTCCAACGTGCGCTGAATTACATGTATTAATGAACGCAAAACAAGTCTTGCCAGCCACTGTCTCTTCATAGATATTAGAATCATAAATAGCATGCTGGTTAGCATTCGAGTCATCACTGTTATAAACTGGTCCTTCTCGTGTCCCCCAATTATCCTCAAACAGGTAGTGGAATTCATCACCAGACGCACCTGTAATATCTGTTTCGTTTGCGCCATTACCATGGTCGAAATCGACAACTGCAACCCGCGGATAGTTTGACTCAAAGTATTGAATCTGATCTAAGACAGGGCCTTTATTAGACCCATAGTTATTGACACCTTGATTGTTAGTAGAGATGTAACCATTATTAGCGAATAAAGTAGCAATATATGCTGAGGTGCTTCTTTGCCATTCGACTTCACCGTTCGTTTTTCGCCAGCTTTCTGGTGGATTAAGGCTGGAGTTTATTGAACCTATGCTTTCTGCACCCCAAACAGAGGCCCCACCGACATTAGTAGCAGCTACAGGTGATGCCGACAACGCGCTTATTATTGGAGACAAAATTAATAAACAAAGTACTATTCCGCCAGCCTTTAGACAACTAATTTTTGGCAAACGTAGAAGAGTTGGGGCATTTTTCTTTTGTCTACTAAGATAAAATGGCGTTATTAGAGATATGACAACGATGAAAATCAGGATATATACTGGAAAGTCTAGAAATGAGTTTAAAGTTAAAGTGGGGGATGAATTGGCCGTTGGGCAATATGACTGCGATATCCTGTCTGTTGCAGAGGCCACTAGCTCTGCGGGCGGGTCAATTGTTGAAACCCTTTGATGAATGTAGTAGACTTCTTTTGTGTCAGCCCATATATAAACGTTGAAACCATAGACATTCCCTGGATAGAACTTGTCAAGGCTAACCCAGATATTATACATCGGATAAAGTTCAAGTGGATCTTGGCTGCGGGCTTTATTGGGCTCTGCATATACAGCTGAGGATAGTAGTGTTTCAATTACCATAGCATTTGTTACGTTAAATTTTAACCCACCTATAGTTCCAACTTCAGAACCGTCTACCGAATAATTTTGCGCTTTATTCATCGCAATAGATATAGCATCCTTCTCAGAAAGTTTTATCTTTGTGCTGCCTACTTGATAAAGGTTCCAATTATCAACAAAATAATTTAGGAATCCATTGTTGTACCGTAGGGCAACACATTTATCCGGAGCAACAATGCCATTTTCGATATACGTCCATTGAAAAGTTGTATCTTTTTCTAGCGCCGTGACATCTAGCTTAATATTACCAATCGTTATCGAAGAGTTTTTGGTGGCATCAGTCTTAGTGAGGAGTGTATTTAATTGTTCATAAAGACCTTTATTCTGAGTTTGGTAGTTTACAAGGAAGTTTTGTGCCGTGTCGACATCACTATTGATCAATGTATTCATGCGAGGCGAACCTTCATTGGCACTGACATAAATCATTTGTAAATCACCGTTGATGAAACTACAGAGTGTATCTACGTTGCTATCTGCTGCATCTAGTTTAATGTGAATGTTTTCTCTAGATAGAGTATCTCTATACAAATCATTTGATTCTTGATTTATTGAAATGTTGTATTTTGGTGTGTCAAGACCAACAACATTGTTTAATGTTGAGATTGCTTTTTGCTGGCTGGTGAGTCCTGCAGCTTGTGTATTAGGAATGAAGGGGTATGCAATCGAAGTAAGTAGCACAAAAATGATAATTCCCGTAAGAAATAATTTATTTACCATTTTCTTAACTTCCATTGACGTATTTGAGAGCTACCGGTTGGTTGCTTTCAGATGTACAATATATCACAATCAGCTTATAACATTTGTGAAATTTTAAAGCTAGCTTACTAAAATAGCGTACTATTCAAAAATGGAACACAAGAAACTTTTATATCATTCATAGCCTTAAATTAAGAAGGGTCAGTATGAGTAAAAAAATTGCACTCCTGTTAGTTATTGCTGTTCTGGTCGTTGTACCCTTAACTCTTGCTTTGACCTATAAAACAAGTCATTTTGGTCCGCAAATCAATGATGCCATTGCATCGAGTAATGCTACAAGAACGCCACTTAACGATACAGTTACTTCAAATAACGATAGCGTTAAAATTATTGCCTTAACACCAAGCGACCATTGGGGTAATCCGGTGGGAATGGCTATGGATTTTTGGTTTAATGTTACAATCCGCAATGACGACATTAACTCAGTCAGCGACTTGAATCTGAACCTTACTATTACAGGAGTGCCTGACGATATTTATAATTGGGGCACCTCTGAGCCAATAGGCACGATTCAGCCGGGCCAAACATCAGAGGTCCAGATGTACGTTATTCTGCTTCACAACGGATATGAGAATCTCAGCCAAATTGCAGGACACAAAGCGGTAATAAATCTAATGCTGGGCGATAAAATAATAGATAAATGCAGTATACCCCTTTAGCAGCCTTGAGCCTACCTCTGATCAGTTGGCGTCAGATTTTCCCTTGACATCCATTGCAGCTATAGCGACGGTTTTAGTTATGGTTGCAGTTGTAGGAATTGCTGTGTACTTTAAGAAGCTCAAGCGGTAAGTCTCTATACGTCAAGATGGAAAGTTCTGTTTTCCAGATTGATTCTATTTGCACTGTTATCGCTAGGACTTTTCATGTAAACAAATTTTGTGGAATCAATTTGCCTCTGCATCTGCGTATGTAGGCTTGGGGCGGATGCTTTGGCGGCGCCAGCGATTCAGTTGTGTTTGTGCTTGCATAGCGCTATTTAGCACGGAAAGAAAGCTCTTGCTGGTTGCGCATACGTTTTCGTATGCTGCCTATTTAAAAGGGGCCTTTAGTTTTGTGCAAGCAACAGAGAGCCACAGAAACCGTCGCTGGGGGTTGAGTGTCCAAGCCGAGACGCACATCACTAAATTACGTCTTTTGGGGCTTATGGTAGCTTAAGCTTACTGGATATTGGGTGAATCAGTGTGTCTTTAGACAGTGACGCATACAGGGAAGTCTTCATCGAAGAAGCCAAGGAACATATCGAGACCTTAACGAAGTCTATGCTTATTTTGGAGAAAGAGCCCCAGAACCAAGAAGTCATCAACATGCTATTCCGCTCCGCCCACACACTCAAAGGCTCCTCGGGGATGATGGGGTATAAGGATTTCCAGGAACTCACCCACGCCATGGAAGACATCTTTGATTTGATGCGTAAAGGCAGCAGCCCCTCCTGCGAGTTAATCAGCCTGCTCCTGGAATGCGTGGATGCACTCACCCAGCGCCTAGAGAACATCCAGAACAGCGTGGAGGGAGAAATCGACTCCTCCGATTTCAAAGGTAAACTGGAAACCATGAGAAGCCAGCTTGAAAAAATCGAGTCTGCTCCCAATGGGCCACTAGACTGCAAACTGCAATTAGAACAGGCCAGCCCCCCATTAGTTGAACCCCAACAAACCCCCCAAGTCAGCGCCCCACAAGCAAAACAGGGCGTTGGCCCAGAGAGATTCTTTGGGTTATGCCTAAGTTTCGCCTCCGACTGCGAATTCAAGGGCATCAGGGCAGGAATGGTGCTGGACCGAATAAACGAGGTCGCGAAAATCTTAAAGTCGATTCCTGAAAAAGACAACTTAAACGAGCAAAAACTCGCCTCAGGCTTTAAAATCCTTGTTTCAAGCAGCAGCGACCAGCAAACAATCGAAAACTCGGTTAAACAGGTTTTAGAAGTTGAAAACGTAGACGTTAAATGCTTCGAATCCGAAGCGGCTGCACTGCAGACCTTCACAGAGAAGCCCCAAGAAACAGCTGCGCTTCCAGCTGAAAACAACTATGTCGTCACAGTAGAGGACAAAGCCGTAACCAAAATCGCCCACGACACCCAAACAGCCCAGACGGTGCGTGTAAAGTTCGATCAACTGGATAAGCTGATGAATCTGGTCGGGGAATTAGTCATCAACAAAATCGCGTTGCTGCAAGTCACCACAGACAACCACAATGCAGGCTTAAGGCGGGTTACCGAAAACATCGACCGCTTAACCGCTGACCTGCAAGACCTCGTCATGGAGGTCCGCATGGTCCCCGTTAGCCAGGTCTTTGACAGGTTTCCCCGCTTAGTCCGTGACCTATCGCTGAAGCAGAAGAAAAAGATTGATTTGGTCTTGGAGGGCAAAGAAATCGAAGTTGACCGATCGGTGCTTGACGAAATCGGAGAGCCCCTGATTCACTTGCTCCGAAACAGCGTGGACCACGGCATAGAAGAACCCCGGGAGAGATGTGCCCATGGCAAAAACGAGACTGGACGCATCGTGCTCTCAGCCCAGCGCAACGGCAACCACGTCATCATCGAAGTCTTCGACGACGGAGAAGGCATTGACCCCCAGAAAATCAAGGAGTCCGCACTCAAAAAAGGCATCGCGACTCAATCTGAACTTGACAAAATGAACAAGGAACAGCTGATTAACCTGATTTTCCTACCTGGGTTTTCTACTGCTAAGAAGTTAACTGAGACAAGCGGTAGAGGTGTAGGTATGGATGTTGTGAAAACAAAGATATCAGCTTTAGGCGGCACGGTGCATGTTGACAGCAAAATCGGGTACGGAACCCGAACCACCATTAAGCTGCCGATTACATTGGCGATTATCCAGGCTATTCTGGTCAAGGACACCACAGAAACCTTCGCTATCCCCACAAGCCAAGTTAGCGAAATCGTGCGGGTGAAGAAGGCTGACATCAAACGGCTGGGTAAAAGCAGCGCTATCCTGGTGCGGGACAAGGTGGTTCCCATAGTGCATCTGCATCAGCTGCTAAATCTCCCCGACGCAAACGAGGAGGAACTGGAGTTGCTTATCATTTACCTCGGCGACGAAAACAGCAAGGTGGCTTTGGCGGTTGATTCGGTGCTGCGTCAGCAGGATATACTGGTTAAGACGCTAAGCAAGATGCTCTCCGGCATCAAAGGCGTCAGCGGCGCCACGATTCTGGGCGACGGCCAAGTGGTTCTGGTCTTAGATGTACCGCAATGCGTCAGGCACAGAAACAACTAACCCCCTTCTTTCTCCACCCCTTTTTGGGCACCAGTCTATGCTGTGCGTTTCTGGACATATTCCTCCGCTAGGAAGATTACCTTTATTTCATGCCGCCGCTCCTATTCCAGTTAGGGGAGAAAAGAAAATGGAGCACAGCGAAGTTAAATCAGAGAACGCTCGAAACGTAATTTTAAGCTACAAAGACTCGATTTACTACGTTAACAGCGTCAACGTGCAAATGCTGCAGGATCAGGGTCGGCTGAAAGCCATTTTCCACACCAAACGCGCCCAAGACAACAGTCTTGAAGACCTCGACATAGAAATCAATCAGGGCACCTACGATATACTGATGGAGTACGCTAAACTCGATAAACTAGACTTAATTATGGTGCTGCAGATTGAGGGCGCCAACGCGAAATGGTGCTTGATGAGCGAGGATTGGCTTAAACACCAAGTAGTCAGCTCCTGCGGCAGAGGCTACATCGTTTAGCCCATCCTTTTGATTTAAGATAAATATTTTTAGTCATTAGCGGCTTTTCATAAGAACTTATAACCACTTCAGCAGATGAGATAGCGTTTGGTGGTATAGTTGTCCCTGAATGGAAAAGGAAATTCCCGCGACGAAATACAGATGCTGACCTTCACTTTAGACAGCACCCTCTACGGAGTAAACGTAAGCCAAGTGAGGGAAGTCAAAAATTTTGAAGGCGTAACCCCGGTTCCCTACGCCCCCGCCTATGTGCGTGGAGTAACAAATATGCGTGGCGAAGTCATCCCCGTCATCGATTTGCGTAAACGCTTCGGATTAGAAGTCAGCAACGGAAACTCTAACATCATGATTATTGTGCAGGATAAACATCCCGTAGGCATCATGGTGGATTCAGTCATGGAGGTTTTGACGTTGCCCAAAAGCGACATCGAAGCCAACAGCGACAGCTTAATCATGGATAAATCCGAAACGGTTCTGGGCGTGGCTAAGCATGACAAGGAACTCATCATACTACTCGACCTCCTCCGCGTCGCCTCAAAAGAAAGCCTCAGCATAGGCGAGAAAACCGGATTCCAGATACAAACCGAAAAACAAGCCGCCCCATGACCCAGATTTAATTGACGCTGTTGCCTGCTATGGGTCAAATCAAGCTCCTAATCGTGGATGATTCACTTTTAATGCAGAGGGTCCTCTCTGACCTGTTAGGGGCAGATGGAGAAATCGAGGTTGTGGGAACCGCCCGCAACGGCGAAGAAGCCATCAGCAAGGTTGCGCAGCTTAAACCCGACGTCGTCACCATGGACGTTGAAATGCCCAAGATGAACGGTTTAACTGCAGTGCATAGAATCATGCAGACGCAGTCCACACCCATCGTCATGATTAGCGCTTTGACGCAGCGGGAAGCCTCGTTGACGCTTAAGGCACTGGAGCTTGGCGCCGTGGACTATGTGCCTAAGCCTTCGGGTCAAGGATGGCTTGAAATGGGCTCGGTCCGCGAGGAATTGGTTTCTAAAGTTAAAACAGCCGCGTCCGCTAACCTCTCCTTCGTCAAGTTCCAGGCTCAAACCGACTATGGCCTGGCAGCAAAAAGAAGCGAAAAAGTCATCTCGATAGCCGCCTCCACAGGGGGTCCCCCGGCGCTGACAAAGGTTTTAACTGCGCTCCCAAGCCAATCACCAGCTATCCTAATCGTGCAGCATATGCCTAAGGGCGTCACCAAACTCTTCGCTGAAGGCTTAAACCTGCGCTGCAAATTTCCCGTGAAAGAAGCCCAGGAGGGTGACCGCGTAGCAGAGGGGCTAGCGTTGGTTGCCCCCGGAGGCTTCCATATGGTGGTTACGAAAGACGGCAGAATCCACCTTAACGCCGATGCACCCGTCAATTATGTTCGCCCAGCCGCGGATGTGCTCATGCAGTCGATGGCAAGCGTGTATGGCGCCAAAAACGTCGGCGTGGTCCTGACGGGTATGGGGTCTGACGGCGCCAACGGGGTCCGAGCCATCAAGGAGCGGGGTGGCGCAACGATTGCGCAGGACGAAAAAACCAGCGTGGTTTATGGGATGCCGCAGGTTGCGTTTAAAACAGGCTGCGTCGACGTGGTTGCTTCCCTTGAGGATATCCCTAAAGAGATTGTTAAGGCATGCAGCTAAGCATATCTGTAATCCATATAGGGTTTTCATAATTTACTTATAAGTAAACCGCTAACACACACTCATAACCCCGTGGATAGTAGAGTAGATGACCCAAGAGCCCAAGGAAAAGAAAAGGTCCGAACAATCAAGTCAGGTTGAAAAACTTCAAGCTGAAAACAGAATTCTCCAAGAGAAAAATCAGGAATTAAGAAAACAAATCATCGAAGTTCTCAAAGAAACCATCGAAAGCGCAGAGAACATAAGCGCTAAAGCCGACGAAACCATCCAGAACGCCGCGGTAGCCGCAGACCTTGCCTACCAAGCAGAGCAGGCAGCCATAAAAGTCGCTGAGCTCGTCACAGGCGCAAACGAGGTAGTGAGCCGGGTCACGCTTAACGCAAGAAACGTCGAGCAAGTCGCCGATAAGGTAGCGCAAAACGCCGACGGCGCATCCAAAGCCACCGCTAGGGTAGCTGAGATGGGCAAAGAAGCCGCCTACGTCTCCAACCAGATGGCCTTGGGAATGCAGCAGGTCAGCACCGCCTCCCAGCAGGTCTCCATCGGAGCCCAGAAGCTAGCGGAGTTATCTCAGGACGCGGCTAGAAGCAGCGAAGCCCTCAAAAGAGTCATGGATGAAGCCGGGGTAATCGCTAAGGAAGCATCAACAGTCACTGAGGATGCGCTAAAAAAATCCAAAGAAGCCAACGAAAAAAGCCAACAGGGATTGGTGGCTATCGAGAACATAAAAGGCAACATCACCCGGGTCTCCGAAGCAGTTACCTCCATGGTTAACTCCGTCGATCAAGTCGGATTGATGGCTAACTCGGTTTCGGACATCGCAGGCCAAACTAACATGCTGGCACTCAACGCAGCCATCGAAGCCGCACGCGCAGGCGAAGCAGGACGCGGATTCGCAGTGGTCGCCGACGCAGTTAAGGGCCTAGCGGGACAATCTAAAGAAGCCGCCGGCTCAGCCATAAAGTTAGTGAAGGGCATCAAGGAAGCCGGCATGCAGACCAGCAGCATAACCCAGCAGTCACAGGTGGGAGCCGCGGAAGGAGCCAACGTGGTTTTAGGCGCCATCAAAGAATCCGAGGGCATAGGCAAAATCATGGGTGAAATGACTGGCAAAGTAACGAACCTTGCAAACGGCGTTGAACGTGGACTTGGCGCCTTAAGTTCGGTGGTTAGAACCATCGAGGAAGTCGCCAGTATCGCTGAGGAAAGCAGTTCAGCCTCAGAGGAAGCTTCCTCCGCGGTGGAGGAGCAGACAGCCTCGTCTCAGCAGGTGGCAAGTATAGCTAAGGATGTTTCATCGACTGCAGAGCAGGTGCAGCAGGTTACCAGCGGCGTCGTGGTTGAAGCTAAAGACATGGCTAAGCTTGCCCAAGGGGTCGTCAGCGACGCGGGGCAAGTTGAGGAATCCGCTAAGCTAATCCTGGAGCAGGCAGAGACCGTTGGCAAAAACAACAATACAGTGGTTGTGGAAGTCACCAAGATGGCGGAGGTCACTGAGAACATGAAAAACGACCTTATCTCAGCCATCGAGCACCGAAAAAGCCTCCTTAACCGCTTCCTCGAGGAATACAACGTCAACTAAGCCGCCTCAACCTTTCCTTTGCACTTGTGTGTCTATGCCATGACATACAAGCATTTTATTCTAAACCCAGCGTTATCTCTGAGTTGAATTCACCTTGACCCAAGAAGCAGTAACTAAACCGGAGATTGCAGAATCCTCCGCGCAAGCCGAGAGAAAAAAGCAAGTTAACGTTCAAGAGCTAGTTGAAGCCCTCAAGAGCACCGCCGATGACATAGGGCAAATCAGCGAATTAAGCTCGGAGGAGAAAATCTTGGTTGCTCAGTTCTTTTCTTCTCTGCTAAAACTGATGCAGCCGTTGACTTCTTCGATAGAGGTGGCTCAGTTGGCGCTTCCAGCGCAGTACGCCGACGTTACCCGCGCCCACATTGACCCCACGGGACATCTGGTGCTACAGTTTATCGATGGACACGTGGAGCTTAAGGATCTCAGCGAGGAGAAAAACCGTGACCTCATGATGGCGGTTGTCAGTGATGTGCTGCCGAAATTCAAAAGCTTAACCAACATGCAGAAACGCAAGTTAGAAAACCGAATTAAGCTGCTTTCGACGGTGACTAAGGAAATCCAGAAGAGCTCCGATGCCCTTGCAGCGGCGCTGTCGCCTACCGGATGAGGCTGCTAGTTGCTCATTGTGTAATGTACCGAGAAGCTTGCGCCGTCCGCGCTCAGTTGAGAGGCTGAAGCTAACCTGTCAAGCTGCTGGTTTGCCATGTGGACTTTGGAGTAGGTGAAGTTGCATATGGACCCCTCGGATTTGTTGAGGTCTATTTGGCAGTCTTGAAAGGTCAATGAACCGAAGTTGGCTAAGTCGGCGATTTGCCCGTTAACTAGCGCGCGCTCCACGATCCATTCGCCTGAAGCGCAGGTTGAGTTGTAGTAGAAGTTACGGTTATAGACATGTCCGTTGGTTACATCGCCAAGGTGTATGTTCCATTCGTTGGTTTCGGGGTTAACCAGCATTATCGAGGCAAATATTTTGTCTCCGGGGTTCACGACGAATTCGGTGATTCGTATGGCGTATTCGGGGAGAAGCTCATACCATGCGCTGTAGAATTCTTTGCCGTCTAAAACGTCATGTTCGGTTCCAACCTGAATCAGGGTCTTATCTGATTGCCCCCCGATGCCTATCCATGCTGAAGAGTAACCGTTCCCAGCAGAGGTGTTTACGTAGGGCACAATCCATTCGGCGCTGATGCCGGTGACTTCACGTTGCTCGTTGAAGCTTTTTGACACCACATATCCTGCCCAGCCTACACTTACTACTGTGTGACTATCAGGGTCGCGGCTGAATACTGCCTCAAGCATAGAAAGCAGGGACAGAGACACCAACAGCAGCAGCACCCAGATTGCAGCTAAAAAGAAGACACGCCGCCTAACCACAAACATAAAAAGCCCTTACATAGACAAAGCACGGGATGTTTAAGCCACGAAATGCTCAAAACTCACTTTTGGGTATGCGACCTTTTGGATATAATGTTTTGTTGGCACAAAAAAGTTGACACATCCAAGGACTCTGGGCTCGGCGGTCTTGGAGAAACAGACTTAATCTGCGGGCACACAATGTTTTGTATGTTCCAAGTCAGGAAAATGGGCAGGGCTGATTTTGAGTTCGCGGTAGACTTAGCCAACACTATGAATTGGAACATGGCAACCGAAGACTTTGAGTTCATGAGGTTGCTTGAGCCAGACGGTTTGTTCCTTCTCGTCGACGGCGAAGAGAAGCTGGGGATAGCCACTGCGGTCAGCTACGGAGAAGTCGGTTGGTTCGGCAACTTGATAGTAAAAAAAGAATGCCGCAGAGAAGGCGGCGGAGGCATCCTTGTAGAGCACGCAATCAACTTTTTACACGGCAGAGGCGTCCAAACAATCGGGCTCTACGCTTACCCCCACCTCACCAGTTTCTATGCCCGCCTGGGCTTCAACGTTGACAAAGACTTCTTGGTGATGCACACCGATCAAGCTGGCGAGGTGGCTTCACAAAAACTTCCCCCCATCGAAATACACGATTTACCCAAGGTATGCGCATTAGACAGGGCATGCTTCGGAGGCGACAGGACACGGCTGCTCCAAACCATACTCCTCCACGACGACAACATAGCCTTCAAATTCGTCGAAAAGGCCGAGTTAAAAGGGTATATTGCAGCAACGGTTTATCCGACGTTGGCATGGATTGGACCCCTAATCTGTCAGGTCCAAAGACGCGACGCTGCGCGTCTGCTCGTCAAAGCTGCCCTCTCCCGTTTAGGCGGCAAAACAGCGTATGCAGTGGTCTCCAAAGCCGATGTGGATCTGATGGAGGTTTTGGGTGAAGCAGGGTTTAGGCAGGATTTCTCTGTGACACGCATGTTTCTTGGGCAATTGTCAGCAAAAAATTGTATATACATGGCTGAATCTTTAGAGAGAGGCTAAGCTTATGGAAGATTACTGCAGAATTATGCTTGAGGACTTTTTAAATTATTCTTTTTCCAGCGTTGAGGCGCTGGTTAAAAAAATCGAGGTTGCCAAGGGACAGAATCCCAATCGACAGTTCACATTGTTCCGCTACTCCAACGGAGAGAAAATATCGGTGCCCTTCAGAGGCGACCACTTCTTTCTGAGGGGGTCGGTGGAATACAGCAACCCGCAGATTACACTGGAGGAAATCCAGGGCATCGTGGCGACGCGGCTGCTGGAAGCCTGCAGCAACCACTTTGGCAAAGCCGGTTTGCGTCAGCCCGACAGAGACGATGTTGAGGAAATCTATGAGGCGCTGCATAAACCCACCGACGGCTACATTGTGCCGTTTCTGCTAAACACCGACGACGTGGAGGCTGACCGCTACTCGAATAATCCCCTTCGAGGCTCAATCGTTGAGAGTGGACAAAGCGCCTATCCAGTTGCCACCGTCAAAACCGACCAGCTAAAAATCGATAAGGCATATACTCAAAAGTACATGGGTAAACTGATCTCCCAAAAAGAAATCGACCTCATAGAGGGCGCCCTCAAAGAGAGCAAGGGCTCATACATAGAGATGGTTGACTCGATAAAGTACCAGCAGCTTCAGCAGCTGACAAAATTCTGCGGCATGGACCTCTCACTCTACACCCTGCGGATGCCCCTAGCCACTTTGGAGGCAGAAACCAAAGAGGGTTTGCTCCACCAAGTCATTAGCCAAAGCAACCGCGACTACGCTTCGGTAGAAGAGGCTTATACCTGCATGGGACGCAGCATGTCCAAGCGCACCACCCTTCTGACGGTGCCTCATTCAACGAAGGGCTACGGCTCCAAACGCGCCGCACGGGGCAAACTCCACTTTGAAAATGGAGAACTCGAATCCGTCACCGTCAAATACCAGACCACCGCGCTGTACCCCAACGGCGTAGACAACAAAGACATCTCCATGGCGGTTTGCGATGACAACTTTACTGTGGAGGGCAAAAAACTCTCCGATTACAGCTACGCCCAGACGCCTTCTTCCCCCCAGTTTTCCCTCTATATGATGGGTTCCCCCGAGGACGCCGTAATCTGGCATGGCATCGGCACGTATGGTTCCATGCAGCTGCTTCAAAGCTACTCCGCTGCACGCGCCGCCTGCAAGAACGGCGGGTTAATCAGGGGTTTACATGAGAAATACGGGGTAAACTTGGAGATTCCATTGCAGTTTAACCTTGCACCCGCCCAGATGTG
Source organism: Candidatus Bathyarchaeota archaeon (assembly GCA_026014735.1). Taxonomy (NCBI): domain Archaea; kingdom Thermoproteati; phylum Candidatus Bathyarchaeota; species Candidatus Bathyarchaeota archaeon. Next base: position 1,124,955 of record JAOZHT010000001.1, on the reverse strand, counting down.
GAGCCACCCCAAACACAACAACATAGATGCCAGCGTAGGAAGCGTCGAGGATATTTCAGTTATGGCTCAGCGGGGCATGCGACTTGAGTATCTTTCGGATTTCTAGTAGGAGCAGCCTGCCTTGTCTGGTCTTGACCGCTTACTCTTGCGTATGATGCGTGTTTTTCGCAGGTTGCCAATTAACCCGCTGAGTATCGGCAGCCAAAAAGCGGTTTTTCTCGACTACTTCAAGGGCTTCGATGAGGTGGCATCGGTTAAGGCTATCTTCGGAGAGAAAACCACGCAGGTGCTGGGTCACCTTAAAGTTGAGTTAAGCTGGCTTAAAGGCTACATGTACGTGGATGGGGAAGACGGGCACATCGTCATAAGCAAAGGCTACCTTGACAGCGGCGACAGAAAACACATTTACCTGGACTTAATTCATGAACTCTGCCACGTGAAGCAATTCATGGATGGCCGAGAACTCTTCGACCCCCACTACAGCTACGTTGACCGCCCAACCGAAATCGAGGCCTACCGCTACACCGTTGAGGAGGCAAAGCGGCTGGGAATGGGCGAGAAACAGATCAGGGCTTACCTTAAAACGGAATGGATGAGCGATCAGGACCTGGAAAAGCTGGTTAAAAACATCGGCTTACAAAAAACCTAAACGGGCATAAAGTGGCAAGGAAAAAACAAAAAGAAGAGGGGAAGGACTATTTTACGTAGTCGTCGAATGTCCAGAAGTGCTCCTCTTCTTGGATAATGATGTCTTCGAACATGCGTCTTGTGGTGGTGTCGCCGAGTTCAAGTGCTTTAGCGATTATTTTGCGGTAGAGCGCGATGGTGTCGCTTTCCAGCTTATGATCCAACGCCAAGAAATCCTGAGAGGTTTCGCCGACCACTGGCAACGGATCCGGTTTAGCTGCGGCTTCACCCTCAAGGAGGTAGATGCGTTCGCTGATTTTTTCAAGATGATCCATCTCCTGCATGAAGACGGACTTGAGGAGTTTGCTGACCACATCTGCTTTGTTGGTTTCCGTCACTGCCTCCAATGCGGTGTCTTTCTTGCGAAGCTGCAGAAACGCGGCTTTCTCATGCTGGTTAGTGTACTGTACGATACCGGTGATTTCCGCTGAGACCGCTTTGTTGAGCAACGCAAAGTAGTCATCGGTGTAGATTTTTCGCCACTCCGGCAGCGCCACTTTGCTTGGCTCGTCTTTTTCGTCTTGGAAGCCCGTGTACTCTTGGAATTTGAAGAGGTGCGCTTCTTCTTCCTCGTAGATTTTCTCGAAGAGTTCACGGGTTTTCCAGTCGCCGATTTGCCCGGAGGCAACGATGATTTCTCGGTAGAGCGCCATGGCTTCCTCCTCGGCTTTTACGCCAAGCTTGGCGAATTCGCTGATGCTGTTGCCGATGACTGGCTTGCCGGCTTTGGTTGTTGCTTGCCCGCCGAGGTAGTAGATGCGCTCCATAATGTTTGCTGCGTGCTTCATCTCTTGGATGGCGATGTCTCGGAGGAATTTGCCGACGGCGTCATAGGTTGTTTTGTCCAAAAGGATGTTTTCAGGAATGGTTTTGCGGATAAGCTTCTCCATTTTTCCATGCTGAAGAATATACTGGACGGACACGGCTAATTCACGTTCGACTGCGCGGTTAAGCAGGTCTATATACTCTGTAGTTACTTTAACAGCCATAAAATATCACAACTTACAAAATCAAAGAGGCAATCCCTCAGATATAAGATTTTTTATCAAAGAAGCATCTGGTAAGCCGCTGGTCAGACGACCAGATTGGCGCCTACTGGATTTGCCTGCCACAGGATCGGCAATAGGCTGAGTCGGGGCTGTTCTCTGCGCCACACACAGAACAACGTTTGCTTTGCTCATTGAGGGGCGCTGGGTAGGTTGAATAAGTAAACGGCGCCGGCGCGGGTGATGCCGGTGCAAGCTTGCGGTATCCTAGGGCTGCAAAGATCCATGCAATCCAGACGATTAAGCCTCCGATGCCAATGATTGCGAGCACTGACCCGATTAAGTAGAGCAGCCCGGTGGTTCTGAAGTCCTCTACTCCCGACTTCTCTGCCAACCGGTCAAAGGAGCGTTTGTAGAGTAACCCGTAGTAAATAGATAAGGCGAAGCTTACTAGCAGTATAACTGCGTAAATCCCCAGCAGGCTCAATATGAAAGAGCGAACAGCGGTGGTGGATGCAGAAGCTATGCTGACTGACGAAATTGCGGAAAAAGCAACTACAACCGCCACTGCAACCACTACGAAAATGATTTGGATAATGAGAGCTCGAAGAATATTCTTGAAGATGACGGGTTCATTGTAATATTTTGATAGGCGATGCATAGCTATGAGGAATAGTATGTAGGCTGCAAGGGCTAAGATGCCAGCAACAATCGCGAGTCCTAAAAAGGCAGTTATGAGGGCAAAGCTTGTCGGTGCAGACGGTGCTCCCCCAAATATGGAAGTTAAGAATGAACTGAATAATGAGGTGAAGAATACAACGACGGCAACAACCATTATTGGAGGAACAACTATGTTGAGAATGCTTGCGGTAAACCCAAGTTTTTTGCCTGATTCAAGCGACACGCCTAAACACCCCGCGTATGCTATACAATCGCTTGAAAGATAAGCTTTTTGATAACCTTATTAGCGCTTTCCTTTTTAGCTTATGCTTGCTCACGGTAGACTTAGGTTTAACTTGTGGAACTTGACTCGGCGCTTTTCCCAGTGGCGTGGGCGGGGTCTTAATAACCTGCCAATGCATAGAATCAGTCAGGAGACTCAGCGCTTTGACCGGCGAATTCGAGAAAAAAGTTAAACAGTTAAACCTCGCCCCCCAATTCGAAAAATACCTCATCGACATGATAAACCAAGCCACCCAAGAGGACCCCTGCATGAAATGCGAATCCAAAGAGGGCTGCGAGAACTTCAAATGGCATAAAAAATACCTCAACGCCGACAGCTGCAGTTGCCCATAACCCCTGCTTTGCTTTGGGCGGTTTTGCTGGGGTGCGCTTTTAGTAAACGCTATTAGGTGTGTCAGGTTTAGCAGTATGGGGGATTATGAAGAGAAAAACTGTGGCGGGTATACTTGTGCTAGCGGTTGTTTTAGCGTCGACCGCGGGGGCTTTGTGGTATGAATTCGCAGCCAAAACATACACTTACCCCCTTAAGCTCAAGGAGCAAACCTACAACGTAGATGTTGAAACCAACTGGAATGCTGCCCCAAAGGTTTCGCTGTCCCAATCTGACCTCAAACACATTTCTGTCGACTTCATAGGCTCAGCAACCCAAAGTGTCTTCTTCAAAATCACCTTCCCCAACAGCCTGCTAGACGGCAACATCACCTTAGCCTGGAAATACTACGTGCAGAACCCTGACCGCTACACCGTAACCAACGATGGCACCTATACAACCGTGGAGATGACCTTTACCCATAATGCGCAAGATGAGCATTTTGAGGTACGCGGAACAAGCGCCGCCTGGTAAAGCATCCCAGATACCTCAGTTTTGGGTTTTAATTGTCAAGTAGCCGAAGGCGATGATTGTTAAGCTCCAGACCAGCGTTAAGATGAGGGCGGTGCTTGGGAAGAAGATGTAGGTGGCAAAAATCCGCTGCACAATGGTTGTGGCGATGGTGAGTTTTGGCGCCCACGTTTTTTGCGCTCTTAACCCATAGAGGGCAACTGCGAAGACTGCGGCGGCAATTCCCGCCTCGACGATCCTCGACGATGGCAGCCACGTAGCCCAGCTGGTAGACGCTCCAGTGGGTTTCGGGAAACAGCCAAATCACCATGGCGACCACGTCCAAGGCGATGTTGGCGGCGACCAGCCGGATTAAAATTTTTCGGGGGAACGCCTGTATTTGTAAACTAAAAAGACAGCTAACGCTGCCAGCGTGATTATCATTAGGCGAAGAATTAGTTCGTCTAAGCCCACATTTAACCCTGCGCTCTCTTTGCAGCGGCATAAGGCTATTTCAAGTTTTTGCCAGCGACCCTAATGAATGGTTAGCTCCGAGCAGAGCAGATATGCCCCGAAAACCTTAAAAAAACCGTTTACTAGACGGTTAGTGGTGAATGTTTTGATTAGTTTTAGTGAACTTTTAGGCAAACAGGTTATTGGAACAGGCGGTTTTATAATCGGGGAAATTAAAGGCGCAAGCTTAGACGTCAAAACATGGCAGGTGCCACAGCTCCAAGTTAAACTAACCGATAACGCCGCAACCGAACTTGGGTTCAAGAAGCGATTTAGAAGCTCCACTGTCACCATACCCACAAAGATGATTCAAGCAGTCGGCGACGTAGTAACCATGGCTCCGCCCCTCAAAGAACTCGGCGAAAGCGTAGAAATAATCGAATACAAACCCTAAACAAAACCAAGTTTGGGTTTGCTGATAAAAACAGGTTCCTATGTAGCTCTCAAGCAAGAATCTGTAGACTCACAAAATTCCTGACGAGGTCGATGGGTGGGATTTGACGGTGCAGACTTGACGTTTTTATGTCAAATTGCGCTGTTCATGTCAAATTGCTTTGTTTATGTCAAAAACGGAAAATGGGTGATTGGCCCCTCGGAGAATATTGCCCCCATAACCCCCTCGGATGTCTTTAAAACTTAAAACACACCCCAAATCTGTCCATAAATTGCCTGTTATCTGCACAAAACGTGTATATTTCGCCACTGACATATTGTATATTGCAGGCCGAGAAGTACGCTTTGAAAGGCGATGCATCAAGGCAAAGAGCGCATCGATTAAAACAGCGAAAAATCGATACGTGACAAAGACTCTGCCTCGATGGGCTGAAACAGCATGTTGCAGTAAGGCTTGAGCAAGAGGGTCAAAACGGTGAAAGACCCCCAAGCGAGAAAAACAAGCCTTAATGGACCGGCCAACAAAAGGCTTAGACTCGGCCTGCATATCCTTTTACTAACTGAAGCGTTTGGCTATTTCCTTTATTACATTCAGGTTTCTGGTTGTCGCCTTAACTTTGAGGACTTTCTCCAAGAAAGGATTAGGCAACGCTCCTTCGCCGCCGCCATGTGTGACACTGAAAACCTCAGCGGAGTTGGCCCCGATTATTTCTGCGGTAGACTTGGGAATTGTATAAGGCAACAGCAGCGGAAAAGCATCCGGGGCAGCAGGCAGGAAAGTTACCAGAAACCTTGTGCCTTCGCAACCTTGGCCATAGAAGGGGTTGGAGTCTATTATGGCTTTTAGCTGCGGTAATGTTCGTAAGAGAACCGCTACATCATAGCCTAAAGTGGCTTTGAGGGCGCTTTGGGCTTGGGTTTTGATTTCTTGGGTGTTTTCTTTTGGGGTTTGGAAGATTACGTTGCCGCTTTGCCTGTAGACGGAAACGTCCTGGTACCCTAATGATTCATAGATTTTCTGCAGCGTTTCCTTCTTAACGGTGTGTCCGCCGACGTTGATTCCCCGTAGAAAAGCGACGTAGCGAGTCATAGACAAGTTAAGGCTAAATGACCTATAAAACTGCCTCGGTCGCCCCTCATGCATGTCTTTTTGGAGAGGAAAGTGATTGCTGCGTAGCGGTAAGCTTATTTTCTCTGATCCACTTTATTTGCTCGTTGACCACTTATGGATATGCTTGAAGTCAAAAACTTATCCGTGAAGGTTGAAGGCAAACTGATTCTAAACGACCTCAACTTCAACCTCAAAGAAGCCGCCAGCCACATCCTCTTCGGCCCCAACGGCTCAGGAAAAACCACCCTTATCAGCACCCTGATGGGTTTACCGGGCTACGAAGTAGCCTCAGGAAGGATTTTCTTCAACGGCCAAGACATCACCGAAAAAGGCGTTGACGAACGCGCCAAGCTGGGCATTATCGTGAGCTTCCAGAATCCGCCTGAAATCACCGGTGTCAAGCTGGGCGACCTCTTGAAGCTCTGTTTGGGCAAAACCGCCTCTGATGAGTTCAGTGCAGAGGAGAAGGCGCAGATAGAAGCGTTCCGCCTAACCAACTTCCTTAGCCGCGACGTCAACATGGGTTTCAGCGGCGGCGAACGCAAACGCTCCGAGATACTGCAGCTTATCTTTCTAAAACCTAAGTTGCTTCTGCTCGATGAGCCTGATTCAGGGGTGGATGTGGAGAGTCTTCGGATGATAGCTACTGAAATCCAAAAGTACGTTGAAGGCTCAGGTGCCTCGGCGTTGATAATCACGCATAAAGGCGACATTTTAGAGTACATCAAAGCATCCTACGGCTGCATCCTTTTGAGGGGGCAATTCCACTGCTTCAAGGATCCCATGCGCATCTACAACGACATCAAAGAGATGGGCTATGAGGAATGCGTAGCATGCAGGATAAGAACAAGTGAGGGCTGGAAAAATGCAAAATGAAAGCGACTTAACCAAGATTCCCCATGCAATCCTCCAAGAAGCCCAAAGAGCCGGGCTTGAAACCTCGGAGAAGAACCGTTCAGGAACCTTTGTCCACCTAAACCAGCAGACCGTGGCCTCCAAAATTAACGAGCTCTACGAGGGCAAACTTGAACTCATGGACATCAAAGACGCGCTTAAAAAGTATCCTTGGCTGGAGGAGTACCGCTGGAAACTAGTTGACAAAAACAAGGATGAATACACCAAGAGGGTGGCGGAGGACTACAGCGGCGGCTACTTCATGCGGATAATGAAGGGCGCAGAAATCGCTTTTCCACTGCAGAGTTGCCTTTTGATTACCCAACGCAACCTCGAGCAGCGCGTCCACAACATCATCATCGCCGAGGAAGACTCCAAAGCCCACATAATAACCAGTTGCGTGCAGCATTCAAGCGTACCTAACGCATCCCATCTGGGTATTTCTGAAATCTACGTGAAGAAGAGCGCTATGCTTAACTTCACCATGATTCACCAGTGGAGCGAGCAGACGCTGGTGCGCCCCAGAAGCGCCGCCCAAGTCGACGATAACGCCACCTTCATCTCAAACTATGTATGCATGCAGCCAGTCCGCGATACCCAGATGTACCCGGTTGCCTACTGCAAGGGCGAAAACAGCCGCGTCAGCTTTAACAGCATCCTCTATGGCCACAAAAACAGCCTCCTTGACATTGGCTCCAAAGCCGTACTAACAGGCAGAGACAGCAAAGCAGAGATGGTGAGCCGCGCCATCACCCGCGAGGGCTCCAAGATGATTATCCGCGGCATGATAGAGGGACACACCCCCGACTGCAAGGGACACCTGGAATGCAAGGGCTTAGTTATGGATAACGAATCCTTCATGCAATCCATCCCCGAGCTCATCGCAACCAAGAAGGGCGTGGAGATCACCCATGAGGCAGCGGTGGGCAAAATCAGTGAGAAAGAAATCACCTATCTGATGACGCGGCGGCTGAGCCGTGAACAGGCGGTTTCACTGATTATCCGGGGCTTCATGGACGTGGGTATCCTTGGGTTGCCTGATTCGCTGAATAAGGAAATCAAGAAGATCGTGGATTCGTCGGCGGAGGCAGAATAGGCCTTCAGCCTTTTTCTTTTGTTTTCTCTTCATATGGGTAGGGTACCTAAGCCAATGGAGATAACAAGGGCTTCTGGAATAAACAGAAGACTTAGGTTATCGAGAGTTTTTTGGTTTCTTTAGGCGCCTTTTTGGGCAGGGTGATTTCGAGTATGCCATCGTTTAGTTTGGCGTTGGAGTCATCGGAGCGGACGGCTTCCGGCAGCTGGATTCTGCGGTAAAAAGTCTGCGCTGAACGTTCATGGCGCACGTAATTCTTTTTCTGCTCGTTCTCCAGTTGGGTGTGCTTTGCGTTTATGGTTACGACGTCGTCGGCGACTTCCACCTGCACGTCCTCTTTTTTGAAGCCGGGCAAATCTACGGTTAAACGGAAATCTTTTCCTTCATCTTCCAGATCCACCGAGGGCATCCCTGTGAAGGGTACCACGGAGGCGCGTGCTTTCTGTGTCATTTCTCGGCCAAACCTTGAGGAGGTATCCCAGAAGTCTTCGAAGTCCCTCTGGAACCTGTTCATCAGCCTGTCTAAATCGCTTTGAATGTCACCCACAACGTAGGGGGTAACTTCATGGTTCTTCTTGACTTCGCCGGCGGGCTTCTCTTTTCCGCCGTAGTAGTACATTTTCTTTTTATCCTCAGACAAAACAAGTCACCTACTTATTGGCGAAACTTCCCTTCGCTAATTAACCTATGTGACTGTGCAAAGACTGCAATATGCATCTACTGGAGGGTGTAGCCGCCGTCGGTCACGATGGTTTGTCCAGTGATGAAATTTGCTTCGTCGCTTACCAGAAACAGCACCAGCGCCGCTACATCAGAGGGTTTGCCCATGTGCCCCATCGGAATTGCCCTTATCACCTGCTCATACATGGACTGGTTGGCTTCCGCGCCGCCAACGTCTATGGGACCAGGCGCCACCGCATTCACGTTTATGCCATGCCCTGCCATCTCAAGAGCCAATGCCCGGGTGAAGCCGGATATGGCTCCTTTGCTGGCGGAGTAATGGACTAGGTTGGGAAAAGCCACCACTGGACCCGATATCGAGGAGAGATTCACGATTTTGCCGTATTTGCGCTCAACCATCCCGGGCAGAAACACTTTGGTGCAGTGAAAGACGCCGTTGAGGTTCACCTGAATGACTTTATCCCAGTCTTCCTGAGTCATCTCCACAAAGGGCTTCTGGGGGTAGATGCCTGCGTTGTTGATGAGTAAGTCTACTCTGCCGAGCTTTGATAGCAGCTGGTTTTTGGCGGTTTCTGCTTGGGCAAAGTTGGATACGTCACATTTTGCGGCGAAGGCATTTACGTTTGCGCATTTAGCTTGGATTTCTTTGGCGGTTTCAAAAACTGCATCTGCAATATCCGATACGGCAACGTCTGCTCCTGACCGCGCGAGGGCAAGGGCGATCTCTTTTCCTATGCCGCGTCCGGCGCCGGTGACTAAGGCGACTTTACCGCTTAAATCAAACATCAAAAATCACCTCTATCTAGATGAGGCATCTTCACTAATTTAGTTTTGCCAGCGGGAACCCTGCGTTAGGTTAATGTACCCACAGCTTTCATGCGTTCCATAACTTCTTCGCTATGCGGGGCCATATCCATCATTTCGGTTAAGTCTTCGCCGGCCATGTGTCCCAGATGCTCGCCTTCGCCCCACTGGGACGAATCTGATACATCATAGACTTTGCCCTTGTAGCCGACGTAGGCGGGTTTACCGTTTTTTCCGTTGAACTCCTTAAGCTCGCTGACTGAAAAATTCTTCATTTCATCCACGTTATTTATCCTCCGTAGTATGGTGGTGGATTGGGTTTAATAGCTGTAACTCTGTAGCTGCAACTACATTTTGTTTTGTTCACAGCAGAACTTAATAAATCTCCACTCACTCATTAGAAACAGAATATTCGAGCGAAGAATGGAAGTGCATTTTTTGGGAGGCAACAATCAAGCAATGAAAATAACAGTCACCAGAAACGGTCCCTACCTTGTCAGCGGAAACATACCACTCTACGAGATGATAATCAAATGCGGCCAAGGAAACATCCCCTCAGAATGGGTGGTTGGAAAAAAATTTTCTGCGACCCAAACGTATCTGCTGTGCCGCTGCGGCCAAAGCAAAAACAAGCCCTTCTGTGACGGTACACACGCAAAAACCGGCTTCGACGGAACCGAAACCAGCCCCGACTTGCCCTTCTTGGATATGGCAAAGTCCATCGATGGTCCAAATCTGCATCTTGATGACGCTGAGGGTCTATGTGCCTCCGCTCGGTTCTGCCACCGGGGCGGCGACATCTGGGATGAAATCGCCAAATCCGACGACCCCCAAACCAAAGCAAACAGCATCCGAAACGAATGCGACTGCCCTTCAGGTCGCCTTGTCCTGGTCGACAAGGAAACGGGCGTGACAGTTGAACCGCAGCTTGAGAAATCCATCGGCGTCATCCTTGACCCCGCTGTCGGCGTTTTAGGTCCGCTGTGGGTCAGGGGCGGCGTCCCAGTTTATTCCGCCGGCGGCAAAGCCTACCATATCCGCAATCGGGTGACGCTTTGTCGCTGTGGCAAATCACAAAACAAGCCCTTCTGTGACAGCAGCCACTACCCCGAAGAGTACCAAGAGGTGAAACGATGAACCAAAAAGAAGACGACGGCGACGTAGAGCGGCAGTGGAACAGTAAAGAGCGGGCATATGTGCTTTTTTATGCCTCTTGGTGTCCCCATTCCCAGCGGTTCCTACCCGTTTTTGAGGAGTACTCCAAAGCAAACCCTGATGAATGCGTCGAAGTCATGATTGACTACCGCTCAGATCTATGCGATAAATACGGCATCGAATACTACCCCACCGTGCTGCTTTTCAAAAAAGGAAAAGTGCAGAAAAGACTCGATGCTAAACCCGGTTTAGGCTTAACCCGAGAGCAACTCTACGAACTCGCTGCTAGTCCAAGCTGAGTGCTGATTTCACAAGCTGTCTTGTCCATCAACCACGGTTTCCTCCAAATCTTCAGCTGTGCTAATGTATCAGTTCAGCTTCCGCTGGCAGCGGCACCTTATGGTAGATAATGTTGCTTATGCGGTTGATTTCCTGCTTTTTTGCATGGCAGCTGCAGGCTGCTTTTTCTGTGGGGTCAACTTTAAGTTTACAGACATGCAGCATCCTAAAAGTCATAAGTTTAACTGCGTCGCCTATCCGATACCAGACAGTGTACCTCTCTGGCTCTTCTTTAATTAACGCAATAATGTTTGCTTGCATGTTGCCTGTTTGATGCACATGCTCTTTGATGGTTTGGTCAGGCGGCACGAGAATCTTCAATTTCAAGGTGTTGTGTTTGCAGTTCCAACAGATATTCTCCATCCGTTTGCCCTCTTGCTTGCCCTATGTTTTCTTGTAAATTAACGGTTTTTGTGAACGCTGATTTGCCTGATTGAGAACCACATTTGGCAAAGTTAGAGGGGCAGACGAAAGAAAAATGCCTCCGCCAGGCAAGGGCTAATGTCTTGTCAAGGTGGCTTCGCAAAATTTTCCATGCCTACTTGACAAACTCAACAGCCAAGACGGGTGGGTTACTGTTTAGGGAGCAGGTCCTGATATTGAGGATTCACGGTGCCGTGTTTGCTGAGCAGTATCTGATTGATTTTTCTCCATTCATCGCTGATGCTGGGCCAAAGCGGGCCCTCGATTATGCTGCTTTTTACGTAGTCAACTAAGGCGTCTTCCCGCTTGAGGGTACGTGTCTTCCAGTCCACGCTAATCAAGTTAGAGCGGCGCAGATACTGGATGTTTCGACCCAGCTGATTCTTGTTGACGGGGTAAGCAAGCGCGCTGTTTAAGTCCTCTATCAGCGAGTCGATGGAGAATTCGTCTTCACCGCGTAGGCTTATGGCTGCGATCGTGTCCTGCATGAGTTTGGCGGTCCGCGTTACGTAGAAGGCGCGTTTGGGTACTAGCACCTGCTCTTGGCGGAAGGCGTTGCGCTTGTAGAACCAGGCTTTTACCCCTTCGGCTACCAGCAAGTAAGCTCCCAGCAGCAGAGCCAATGCCAGGTAGAATGTTAATGGCGGCGCTACGAACCCAAATATTTCGCCCAAGGGCGTGAATGGCACTATTAAGGCAAAGGCGCTGATGGCTATGCTGCTGCTTACCAGGTATTTGCTGGGTTTGCTCTTCCAGAAGGGTTGGCGCCTGGTTCGTACGACAAAAACCACCAGGATCTGTGAGACTAAGGATTCTATGAACCAGGCCGTCTGGAATAGTTGCACTGGGTAATCTGGGTTGCTTAGCAATGTAGCGGCGGGTATTATGGGTATGAATACGAAGAGCATGGTGAAGAAGGTTATGAAATCAAACAGTGAACTAACAGGTCCCAGCGACACCATGAATCTTCGAATGAAGGTGATGTCCCATCGTTTGGGGCGCTCGACGTATTCGTCATCTACCTTATCGGTGGTTATGGTGGATTGGGAGAAATCGTAGAGCAGGTTGTTTAGTAGAATCTGCACTGGGAGCATAGGTAAGAAGGGCAAAAACACGGCGGCGATGGCGACGCTGAACATGTTGCCGAAGTTAGAGCTGACGCCGATCATAATGTACTTCATGGTGTTGCCGAAGGTTTTTCGTCCCTCCAAAACACCCTCTGCAAGGACAGTGAGGTCGTTTCTGGAGAGGATAATGTCAGCGGATTCCCGGGCAACATCCACGGCGTTATCCACGGAGACGCCGACATCGCTTGTTTTTAATGAGGGCGCATCGTTGATGCCGTCGCCCATGTAGCCGACTACGTGGCCGTTTTTCTTGAGAAGCGTGATGATGCGGTCTTTCTGAACGGGGTTGACGCGGCAGAAGATGTTGGCTTCCTCCACAATCGCCATCAACGCCTCGTCGGTTACGTTGGCTATGTCGTTGCCTAAGGCGACACCTTTAACTTCAAAGCCCAGTTCATCGCAGACTTTGCGTGTGACAAGCTCGTTGTCGCCGGTTAAGATTTTAAGTTCTATCCCTGCCTTGCTGAGCAACGCGATGGATTGCTTAGCGGTTTCTTTAGGTGGATCAAGAAACGCGACAAACCCCAAAAAGACCATTTCGTTTTCGTCGTTGATGGAGTAGACGGCTTTGTCCTCTTTAAGCCGCTTATACGCGACGCCCAGCACCCGCAGTCCCTCGCTGCTGTACTGCTGGTATTTCTGCTCGATTTTTACGCGGGTTTCATCATTCATGTCGGCGATGACGCTGCCAAGTTCGTAGTAGGAGCAGACCCTAAGGATTTCTTCGGGGGCCCCCTTGGCGATGAAGAAGCGTAGTCCCTCGCGTTCAACGACCACGGAGACTCGGCGGCGGATGAAATCGAAGGGCACCTCGTCGACTTTCTGGTATTTGCTGACGTCGACTTCTTTATGCTTAAGGATTGCTTCGTCAAGTGGGCTGCGTAGGCCGGTTTGGAAGTTGCTGTTGAGGAAGGATTGCAGGAAGACTTTTTCGTCTTCTTCACCGTCGATGTTTACGTTTAAGATGAGTTTGATGCGGTTTTCGGTGAGGGTGCCGGTTTTGTCGGTGCAGAGCACGTTCATGCTGCCGAAGTTCTCGATGGCTGAGAGGCGCTTGACGATGACGCCCTTCTTGGACATCGCCATGGCGCCGCGGGACAGGTTGATGGTTATGATCATGGGCAGCAACTCAGGCGTTAACCCCACGGCTAGGGCAACCGCGAAGAGCAGCGCCTGCACCACCCCTGTCTCAGTGGGGTTGCGAAGCGAAATTATTAGGAAAACAAAGATAACCAACAGAAAAGTAACCTGCATGATGAGGAAACCAAAGCTCCTGATGCCCCGCTCAAACTCGGTTTCCGGCGATTTCTCGATGAGTTTCCGGGCGATTTTGCCGTATTCAGTGGCGCCGCCAGTTTTAGCGACCACGGCGGATGCGGTGCCGCTTACCACCGATGTCCCCATAAAGCAGTAGTTGAGCCAATCCACCGTGGAGCCTGTTTTGGCTTTTATGGGCGCGCTGGTTTTCTCCACCGGGAAGGATTCGCCTGTTAGGGCCGATTGGTTGATGAATAAGTCTTTGGCCGCTATGACTCGGGCGTCGGCGGGGGCGATGTCGCCTGCTGAGAGGAAAATCACGTCGCCGGGCACGATTTCAGGCAACTTTATTTCTTGTCGAATGCCGTCGCGGAGCACCGTGGCGGTTGAGGTAACTTTCTGCTTGAGGAGTTCAGCGGCTTTCTCAGCTTTGCTCTCCTGGTAGTAATCGAGGATAACGCTGATGAAAATTATGGTTAAGATGATGGCTGCGTTGGCGTATTCCTGCAGGAAACCCGAGATGACGCCTGCGATTAGAAGTATAATAACAAGGGGGCTTTTGAAGTGCAGCAGGAACTCTTTGATGGCTGAGTGTTTGCGTTGGCGGGCAAGCTCATTTGGGCCGTAGTATTCGAGCCGTTCAGCGGCTTCCTGGGCGCTGAGTCCCTGCGGCGTGCTTTCTAGGCGGCTGAAGAGTTCCTCGACGGGGAGGCAGACTATTTCTTCGCTGCTTACCGCTGGCTTCACGTTGGCAACTGATGTGCCGTCTGCGTAGGTGTTGCCGTTTTGGTTATTTTTTGCCATAAACCCGCCGCCTGAAGCCCGCAGTAATACACGTTGCCCTTAAAGGGGGTTTTCCAGCCCCACACCTCGTGTTGCCTGCAAAGACTAAAGGAACTGCCCTGCCTGCGTGGTTTATTGTTTTCGGTGACACTCCATGCAGATAGCTACTACTTTGACGTTGCCCAGCGGCTGCTGAATACCCATTAAGCCCTCAGTTAGCACGGTTATGTAGCCTACGGGGTTTCCGCATTTTTGGCATCTTACGGGTTGAGAATTACTCATGGGTTATCAAAAAAGAAAAAGGAGGCTTGCCTTAATAGGCTAGCTACTTCCATTTAGTCAGGATTTCTTCGCGTTGGAAGACGGCTTTGCTGAGGTAGAACAAGCCCACATCCGCCGCTGCCAATGCGCCCGCAACGATTACCGCCAGCAATGTCACCTCGGAGAATATGGCGCCGAAGATGACGACGAATATCAGTGGAAGCACGACTAAGCCGCCGATTTGCTGGGCTGCTCGTATGTCGCTGACTCTGCTGGAGACGATGACGTTGGCTAAGACACTCATGATGCAGCCCAGTGGTGTGATGGCAAACATCAGGATTGCCCAGTATACGTTGGGGAAGAGGTAGACGCCTATCATGCTGTAGGACCAGAGGTCAACGATGGGTACAAAGACCGCCATAGCTATGTAGGTGACTGCCATGCAGGGAACAAACGAGGCAAGGCATTTGCCCAGCAGCAGTTCCCCGTCGGTGGTCGGTGTTGCCAGCAGCGGCTCGAGGCTTTTCTCGATTTTTTCGCCTACGATGCTGTAGGATGCGATGATGGAGGGTAACACGGCGGGTATGAGCACGAAGTACATCGCTGAGAGGCTGCCAATTTGGTACACGGTCTGCGTTAGCTCTTCAGAGGTCAACTGGTTTACGCCTGCGCTAACTCCCTGCGTTAGCATCAGCGGCAACACAACACCCAAAATTATGGGCATCGCTATCAACGAGTAGAAGACGTACTTATTTCGCCGAATGACGCTTAGGTCTTTTTTGGTTACTATCCATGCTTTGCTGAATCTCATTGCGCTGGAACCTCCCGAATCAACTTCAGATACACATCCTCAAGCGTGGACCGAAGCTCCGTCACATACTGCACGCTGCCGCCAGCAGACACAATAGCCCTAACGACTTCAGGGTTATCCTGCTCGGGGTTATCCATATCCAGTATCAACTTGTTATCGCCCTGACGAACCGCCTTAACAGCACCAAGCTCCTTCACCGCTGAAACCACTGCATCAGAGAGGCTGGTGAGGTGCACGATGGTTTTTCGGCTGTAGAGGCTGCGCTCAAGGTTTTTAGGTGAATCGACGGCGACGAGTTTGCCTTTAAGGATGGCGATGCGGTCGCAGAGGCGTTCTGCCTCGTCGAGGTTGTGGGTGTTGAGGAATATGGTGCGTTTTTCTTCTTTGAGCTGCAGCACGAATTCTCGGACGGTTTTGGATGCTTCAGGGTCAAGGTTCGCGGTGGGTTCATCGAGGAACACCACTTGCGGATCATGGATTAGGGCGCGGGCGATGGCGATTTTCTGCTTCATGCCCTTGCTGAACCCTGCCACTGCGTCGTCTCTGCGCTCCCAGATTCCCAGAGCCTTAAGCAGGCGCTCGATGTTTTCTTTACGGGCAGGTTCAGGGACCTCGTAGAGTTGTCCGTAGAAGTCAAGGTTGCGGTAGGCGCTTAAGCTTTCGTATAAGCCGACGTTTTCGGGTAGGAAGCCTATGATTTTGCGGATTTTTAGGCAGTCGTCGGGGTTGCCGATGCTGTAGCCTCCGATGGTGGCGTCGCCGCTGGTTTTGCCGATGAGGCAGCAGAGCATGCGTACGGTGGTGGTTTTGCCTGCGCCGTTGGGGCCTAGAAAGCCGAAGACTTCGCCTTTTTCCACGTGGAAGCTGACGTCGTCTACGGCGGTTAGGTTGCCGAATGTTCGGGTTAGGTGGATTGTGTCTATCATGGTTTATTTCCTCCGCTTGGGGGGCTGGTTATTGATTACAAGAATAAGTATTTAAGTTAGATGAAACCGCTTTCACTGTATGAAACTGCTAAAGATGGTTGACTCCAAAAGCGCAAATCTCGTCACCGACCCCCTCAACCAAGCCATCCTCCGTGAACTCGTCGCAGCCCCACATGCCGCCACCGACCTCGCCGCCCAACTCAAACAGCCCACCCTAACCACCTGGCGACGCATGCAAAAACTCGAAAAAGCTAACCTCATCGAACATACCCAAACCCAAAAAGTCGGGAACCTCGAAAAAAAGTATTACCGCGCCACCGCCGCATACTATGCTCCCGAGCAATTCTTTAACTTTAAACCCAAAAACGCCAACCTTAAAGAAGCCTTCGACATCTACCAGGGCATCCAGAACCGTATGGTAGCGCAGTTATCCGCCTACAATGAAATTCCCGAAGGCGCGGAGCCCACGGATTTTTCGCTGTTCGTGAATATGCTTGTTTTCGCAGAGGTCTGTGGGCGACCGGAAATCCAAGCTAAAATCGTTGAGTTAAAAGCGAAGCTTGTCCAGTTTGACCCCGAGCAGGTTAAGACTGTTCTTTAGGCTTTTTCGTATTTGGACTGCTCTATCCTTTTTCTTTGCAGTTCCTCCTCTGACATGGCTGAGGCTTCGAGGGGTTTTTGTTCTTGGGGCGGATAATTGAGGGGGGCTTTGGAGTAGGAGTTCATGAAGCTGGTTTTGCCGCAGGCTGGGCACCGAAGCTGCTTTAATGGTCCAATGTGGATTCCTGAGAAGCTGCGGGAGGCATCAAAGACTGCGCCGCATTTAGGGCACTTAGCCCGCATCATGCCGGGGTTTCGCATCATGTATAAGCGGAGGAAAATCGCCGCCGCCACAACTGCCACGACGATGGCTATGGTTACATAATCGGGAGCTGCCTGCGTCATAATCATTCACCGCTATGCTGTTTTTTCGTATTTTGATTCTTCGATGCGTTTTTGCTCGAGTTCCTCATCGGATAACTGGCGCGGTGGCTGCTGAGCTTTGGCTTCTTCAGGTGGCCAAGTCAAAGGGTCCTTCACTGAACTGTACATGTTTAGCCAGCTTCTCTTGCTGCATGCGGGGCATTTAATGTAGTGCAGTGGACCAACATGTGGCGCCAAAACCGCTGAGGCACCTGCCTCGAATACGGCGCTGCATTTCTTGCATTTTACACGTGTCATGGCAGATCATCAGGATTTACACTGGTTGCATATTAAAGGGTTTTACCCGTAGCAACAAATCCGTCCAAGCCAAACCACAGATGAATGTAGTGTAAACTTTTTTAGACGCAAGTGATTGACATGTGCTATGTCAGCTAACCTAGTATGGCGCAGACAAACCCTCCCCAACGGCTTAACCGCAATCGTTTATCCCCGGCGAAACGCCAACACCACCCAGCTGTCACTCGCCGTCAAATACGGCAGCAACCAAGAACCCAAAACCGCCGCAGGCGTCGCCCACTTCATCGAGCATATGCTGGCAGGCGGCTCAGATAAGAAAATAAAGCGGTCACGCAGCATCGAAGAAGCAGGCGGCGTACTGGATTTCTACACTGACCGCGAACACGTTTTGGGTGCAGCGGACGTTTTGCCAAGCAAGCTGACTGATGCCTCGGAGATACTCTGCGATCTCTTCTTTGGCGATGAGTTCGATGAAGCAAAATTTGAGTTGGAACGCAAAATCATTCTAAACGAGCTTGCCGAGGTCTCCGATGATCCCACTGTGAAGCTGGAGGAGCTGCTGTTAGAGAACCTCTATAGGCGCCATCCTATTCAGCGACCAGTCGGCGGCTACCCAAAAACCATTAAAAAACTCACGTTAAGCCAACTGCTTAATGAGCACAGATGCCATTATGTGCCGCAGAATATGGTTTTAGTCCTTACTGGTAAAGTGGGGGAAGGCGATGAAATGCGGGTTTTGGAAGCCTTCAAAAACAAAGAGTGCCCAGCCAACCAACCCCGGCAGCAGTGGCCCCAAGAATCAGGCAAACCCAAATCGGTAATTGTAGAGGAAAAAGCAGGCATAACCCAAACCTACCTCGCCGTTGGCGCCCGCACCGTCTACGCCACCCACCCCGACGCTCCAGTGCTGGATTTAATCGGCACCCTTTTAGGCGGCGGCACCACCTCGCGGCTCTTCATCGAGCTGCGGGAGAAGCATGCGGTCACCTACGATGTCAGCTCGGGTCACTGTAAGGGCACGGATTTTGGGTATCTTAGCGTGAATTGTGCGGTTGGGAACCGGAAAGTAGAGAAGACCCGAAGGCTGATTTTTGCTGAGCTGTCAGATTTGGGTAAACGTAAGGTTTCCGAGGTGGAGTTGGAGCGGGCAAAAGCGATTATGCTGGGCGGTGTATTGCGGGGTATGGATGATCCCCATGACACCACCGAAATCATCACGTATATGGAAATGCAGTTTGGCAACGACTCAGCACTCAAGGACTACGTGACTAAAATCAGGGAAGTTAGCTGCGAGGATATAAGGCGAGCATCAGCCGAGCACCTAAACGAGGATACCCTCTGCACGGTTATCATAAAACCGATAAAGTGAATTGCAAAACAAAAAGGGAGGGAACTGCTTTTTGCAGTTTAGCGTTTCTTTATCACAGTTACTGCTGCAACTGCAATAGCAGCTACACTTAGCACAAAAGCAAGATAGAGGGTTGTTTGGTCTGCGTCGGCTCCTGCAGCGCCGTTGGCACCGGTTGCTCCGTTGGCGCCTGTTTGGCCAGTTGAGCCTGTTGGTCCGGTGAGGTCGGGAACGGTGATGGTTGTGTTGGCTGAGGCGGTGGTGGTGGATGCGATTAAGGTGTAGTTTCCATGTAGGCTTGTCGGCACGATTACGGTTGCGTTAAAGTTGCCCTTGGCATCGGTTGTTATGGTGTCGGTGAAGTTGTAGGCGTTGGTGGCGGTGCCTGTTACGTTAAGCTGGAGAGTCACGTTTTCTGCCGCGTTGAATCCGCTGCCGACTACGTGGATGATGTTGCTGTTGTTGGGCGAGGCAGCTACTTTAGCTGTGTCGTTGATTGTGTATTGGGTTGATGCTGAGACGGTGGAGGTCTTGGCGGTGATGTTGTATATTCCGTAGATTCCCGGCGGCAAAGTAACGTTTACTGAGAAGGCGCCGTTGCTATCGGTTGCTATTGCTTCGGTGAAGTTGTAAATCACTGAGCTGCCGGTTTGGTTTAGCATTGCTAGCTTCACGTTTTCGGAGGCATCAAATCCGCTGCCGCTTAACGTTATGACGTTGCTGTTGTCGGTGGCTGCGGCGGTGAAGGTCACTGTTGCTGCTTGGACGCTTGCCAAAGAAACGAATGCAACTGCTAATATAGCTAAGAGCATCGTTGGCGCTAAGACTTTTTTGGGTTTAGGTATCATGGGTTAAACATCCTTGAATCATTGGGGTGCCTAAGACGGGTAATAAGAATATTTCAAAATCCAATCCCAATAAATTCCCAAAGATGCCCAAATTAAACCCAATAGCCCACACACAAGAGGCTGACAAGCAGCTAACTCAGCTGCTCAGAAGCCAAAATCTCAGGCGGAAGACGAAGAAGAGCAAGGCCCCTTAGACTACAGTAAAAATGGCCCCAAAAATTCAAAGAAGCAATAGTGGACCAGTGTTCTGCTTGTGGTTTGCTCCACAACCAATCTGCAATATGCCAAAAAGCCCTTTTCCAATTTGGGTTGTTTCTGGCAATCCTTAGGTTGTTGGTGAATAAAGAGGGGTCCCCCACAACAACAAGTAAACAAAAACCAAAAACAGACCTGCTTTAACTAAGGGGAGGGAGAGAGTGCTGGAGCAGCAGACGCCTAGGCTATAACCCTATAAATAGAGGGGGTGCAGAGCAACAGACCGCAGGCTCATTCAACGTAGATTGCGGGTTGATAGGGCATAGCCGTCGCGGAGCGGCGTTTAGGGTCAAAGCGTGCTTCGTCGTCTTCGCGGTAGACGCAGATTTCACAGTTGAAGCGGTCATGTAGAAACGCCGCGGATTCCTGCAGAATCGTGGTCTGGTCTGTTTCCCCGATTTTTGCCATGTTGGCTCTGCGTTCACCTGAAAGTTTAGTGAATGCTTTGATGATTCGGGGCACCATCGGAGCAATGTCTTTCATGTGGGGTTTTAAGGCTGCATCAGCGGCGAATTCCTTCATAAGCTCATTGATTTTGGCTTCGCCAATCTGGGTTTTCACCAGCACCTTAAGGTACACCTGCCACTTCCATGCTGCGGGTGCATAGTAGCAGATTTTGGATGGCGCAATCTTCATGGCTCTTAAGATGTTGTTGGTGTCATCCATCACATCAGTGACAAAGTTCTCCTGCTCCTCAGCCGACGCATCCACCTTCGCAGCATCAAGCTCAGGCCACTTTGCAAGGCTGATAAAGCCCTCCTCGCCAGTCTGGCTCCACAGTTCTTCACCGATAAACGGCGCAAACGGAGCCAGCAAACGCAGCCACACCTTCACTGCCTCGCCCAAAGCTTTGGCGTTGGTGTTGCCTTTCCGCTGAATGTACCAGCGCAAATCATTCCAGGTTTCAAACAGTGCGGTCTGCAGCGCCGTGCGGGTTTTAAGTTCATCAAGGCTTACGGTGACTTCGCGGATTCGTCTCTGCATGCGGCTGGACAGCCAGCGTTCCAGGGCGGTGTCGTCGGGGGCTTTGGCGGATGCAATTATGGCGCCGGCGAAACCCATCAGAGCCTCAAATTTGGCTTTAAGGTCAGTGACGTTTTCAGCTCGCCAATCAGGGTCATCCATGCCCTCCGCGCCCAAAAGCAGCGCGCAGCGGGTGGCGTCTGCACCGTACTTCTCCACGGCGCCCTTCATGGTGATGAAGTTGCCTTTGCTCTTGTGCATGCCTGTGCCTTCAACCATAAGCATGCCGTTGACGCCGATTCCTTTTGGCCAGAGTTCACGTGGAAACAACGCGGCATGGTGGAAGATGCAAAAGCTAAGATGATTAGGCACCAGTTCCTTTGCGGAGTTGCGAAGGTCAAAGGGGTACCAGTAGAGGAACTCGCTGCGCATGGCGTCGAGCAGGTCACGGCTTATGCCCGTGGTGGTTCCCAACCCCTCAGAGTCGCCCCTGCCGAAGAAGACATAATCGAACACTTCAGGCGTAAGCGATTCAGGTTTGATGTTGTTCTGTTTAATATGTTTGTTAACAGTGTAGAATGCCATGTACACGGTGCTGTCGCTAAGCGTCTCGATTATCCAGCCTTTACCCCAGGGCAGCGGCGTGCCAAAACCTGTGGTGCGTGCACATGCCCATTCACGGAGCCAATCGATAACTGTGTGGAACCATGGTTTGGCGGAGTCAGGGTAAACCGCTAGTTGATCGATGACTTGGTGGGCAAGGGCTTTCCATTTGGGGTCAGAGTAATCCAAAAACCACTGGTCCGAGAGGATTTTCACGATGCACTGAGTCATGCAGCGGCAAACCACCGGTTCAGAGAGATCATACATGCTGCCGGCTGCGCCTAGCTTTTTGAAGTCAGCGATGAGAACGTCTTTGGCTTCACGGATTGATTTACCCGCGTAGACTCCGCAGTTCGCTTTGAGGATGCCGCCGTGGAATTCCTTCTTGTAGAGTTCCTTGGTGGCTTGGTCAGCTTTGGCGTCGTTTTGGTCAACTATACCCATCTTCTCAACGACCTCTACTGCTGGGAAGTCGCCAAAGCCCTCCAGCTTGATTATTGAAATCGGCTTAATCGCCAAAACCACCTCTGCATCCACACCGAACTGCGCGAGAACCTGGGGTTTTTTCTGCAGGTCACGCAGGGCAAGATAATCGTATGGTGCATGCGCCGGGACACTGTAGACTACGCCGGTGGCGGTTTTAGGGTCCACAAACCAGCCGGGCAAGATGGGGAATTTGAGGTTTGTTACGGGGTTAGTGAAGGTTTTGCCGATGAGTTCTTTGCCTGGAAAGCTGCGTTTAACAGTGACTTTGCGTTCTTGCTCGCCAAGTTTCTCGGCGGCTTCCCGGCTGATTATCCAGCATTCACCGTCAACTTCGGCTTCCACGTATGTGGCATCGGGGTTAATCCACATGTTTGTGATGCCATAGACGGTTTCAGGACGGAAAGTAGCTGCGGGCAAAAACGTGCCCTCGTCGAGGCGATACTTGATCAGGGTGTACTCTTCGGGGGTGACGCCTTCGCCGATTTGGCGGTCATGGTCGCCGGTTGGGGATTGGTCTTTGGGGCACCAAACAACCGGGTGTGTCCCTCGTGTGACGTAGCCTTTTTCTCTAAGATTCTTGTATTGCCATTCCACAAATTTCTGGAAAGTCGGCATGACAGTGGTGAATTCTCTTCTCCAATCAACCGAGAAACCCACGCCCTTAACAGCTAAGCGTCCCTCGTCAGTGTAGTACTGAGCCATAAAGAAGGGGTCAACAAACTTTTTAAGCACTTCATCAGGTACTCCGTCGACTTCACGCAGCACCTTGATGTATGCTTCATCGCCCCGTGCCACACGCTGGGAAGCGCCAAGAAGCGGCTGCCCAGTCCAATGCCAACTCCAAGGCCACAGAACATTGTAGCCCTGCATACGTTTAAAGCGTGCATAGGCGTCCACTCGGCTGGCGGTGAAGGTGTGCCCCACATGCAAGGGACCGTTCATGTAGGGAAACGGGAAGGTAACCATCTTTTTTTCGCGTTTGGGGTCAGGGTCAGCTTCGAATATGCGGGCTTCTTCCCATCGCCGCTGCCACTTCTGCTCCATTTGCTTGGTTTGGCTCATGAAACCCACTGATTAAAGCCTAGGCTATTAAGAGTTTTGCTTCCTACGCATCAGTGCTCTGTTTGGGGATGGCTAATTTTTTAAGTAAACAGCTAAATAATGGTAGGTATGACCAAACAAAAAGTCGGCAACCTAGTGGTCAAGGACCTTAGGAAGCGAAGCCAAAAAAGCCTGGAATACGCCAAGCAGATTCTTCTTGACGAGAAAATCGAGCAGCCTGATCTTAACTGTGCACTGGAACACTATGTTGCCAACTGGGGCGAGTTTACGCATCCGGGCCTGTTTTCTATGGCTTACGAGGCAGCAGGAGCAGACCCCGCTGAGGGCTTGCAGGCACAGGCGGCGATTCTGATGTTTACAGCAGCATTCGACATTCATGACGATATCATTGATAGGTCCACGGAAAAACATAATGTCCCAACGGTTTACGGCAAATTCGGCGCTGAAATGGCGCTTCTTTTAGGTAACGCATTTTTGATTGAGGGCTTCAAACTCTTCGCTGAATCCATCATCAAGCTGCCTTTAGAAAAACA
The DNA here is from genome assembly GCA_026014735.1 of Candidatus Bathyarchaeota archaeon. Classification (NCBI taxonomy): domain Archaea; kingdom Thermoproteati; phylum Candidatus Bathyarchaeota; species Candidatus Bathyarchaeota archaeon. The sequence goes on along the minus strand of JAOZHT010000001.1, from coordinate 1,101,606 downwards.
GAAAGATGCTCCCCGAAAGCTCCAAGAGCTCCTGTATGAAGTGGGAAATGCCCATGCCCTCGAATTAGCGCTCAAAGACAGCAAAAACATAACAGCCAGCGAATACCTGCATATTACTGAACTGAAGGCGGCAAGCCTTGAAGCAGACATGTACTTTGGCGCGTTGTTCGCCGGAGCAAAAGACGCTGAAAATGCGGCGTTAGCCCGAATCGGTAGGCTACTTGGTATCCTGTTAACTCTACGAGATGACATCGTTGACATCTTTGATGCAGAAGAGTTGCATCAGAGAATCCAGGTTCAAGATTTACCCATCCCCCTCATATTAGCCATGGGGAATCAAGAAATCAAAGCTTCAATTATGCCAATTATTAGTAAACCTGAACTTACAAAGAGTGACGTTGCAGAATTGGTTGAAATAGCTGTTGATTCACCGCCCGTTAAAAAACTTAAGACGGTGATGCAACAGTTTGTAGATGAAGGTTTATATCTGTCAAGCAAGCTCCTAGAGACAAAGCCCAAAAGCAAGCTTCAAAATCTCTTGAAGTTTATGCTTGAAGATCTTTGACCCTTATGGGGCAATACGAACGGGGACTTTCTTTACCTTTGCAGCTCTTTTTGCCATCTTATCTCTTGCTCCTTTCCTTTTATGGTATATTTGTAGAACATATATACATATAAGTTTTTTGTTTGTAGAACACATCTACAGCTAAAAGTATGTTGTGAGACATAATACTTAGCACAAATAAGCAAGAGTTTTATCCCAAAACCCCCATTTAACAAACTGTTCACTATGGCTATCTTGAAAGCGCTAAAGGATAAAGTAGCTTACAAAAGGACAGCGCCAGCAACCTTCATAGTGCTGAATACATTTGTTTGGTACCTGCTAACTTATTTTGTTTTCACAGATATCGTAAGTACTAACAGCGAAAAAGTTACGCTGCTTTTAATGTACTATATCGGTATAGCGATCACAGCGATAATCGGATCCAAACTATTTCCTCGGATGAGGAACAAGGCACTATATGTATGGCTATTTATGGGTGTATTAGCAACTTTCTTGTTAAATTTCATTTCCAGCACCAACCTATTAGCTAGCTCCGGCATCGCCTTCTTTTTCGGTGCCTCAATAGGCATAGGCTTACCCTCCTGTCTCAGCTATTTTGCTGATGTGACAACGATAGAGACGCGTGGACTATTAGGTGGAATAATTTGGGGTTTAACTGGATTCGCGGTATTGTGTATTCTCGCGTCTTTAATCAGCTTACAGGTGGAGACATTTGTCTTCCTCGCTGTTCTTACTGCTTGGCGATTTCTTGGCGCATTGATATCTCCAATCATGAATAGACATTACAAACCAGAAATACAGAAAACAACCAAGGCGCCAAGTTATATCTCAATCCTTCGAAATCGACAAATCTTATTGTATTTGTTCCCATGGATCATGTTCTCTATCATAAATTTTGCTGAGAGCCCATTAGTGGAAGCGGCTTTCCCAACAATGTACAGTTCTATGCAAGTGTTTGAGTATGCTCTCGCAGGAATCTTCGCGATTATAGGGGGTGCTTTGTCAGACATTATTGGGAGAAAACGAATTGTAATTGTAGGTTTTGTGATGCTTGGCATTGAATATGCTGTACTTAGCGCTTTTTCCGGCTCTCAGACAGTTGCCTACCTATTTTTGATACTTGACGGCATCACCTGGGGCTTACTATTTTCAGTCTTCTTTACCGTAATTTGGGGCGATCTAGGTGAGAGATATGAGAAAGAGAAATTCTATACTGTCGGCGGCATGCCTTTTCTGTTATCAACTTTTTTAACCATAATAGTAACGCCATACGCAGACAGCATTCCCCTTTCTACCGCGTTCTCTATTGCCAGTTTCTTCTTGTTCTTGGCAGTTATTCCCTTGATGTATGCACCTGAAACTTTGCCTGAGAAAACCATGAAGGACCGGGAACTCAAAAGCTACATTGAAAAAGCTCAAAAAATGGTGACAAAAGAAACCAAGAAACCAGCCGATGGAAACCAAGAAGATCAGAGCCAAGAGCCAGAAAAACAAGATGATGATTCCGCTGAGTACGAGGAAGCGCGAAAGTTGGCGGAAAAATACTATTAAGCACCCCGTATTCTATGAGTAGCTATGTTCTTTCATCTGCTCCTCACCAGTGACTGTAACCTGCAATGCCGCTACTGCTTCGGCGAAAGCCTCGATGACTTCGACGAGGAATTCGGAGACGACATACAAATCGACTACAACCTCCCCCGCAAAGTCACCTACGACATAGCGGACCTGAAGGCGTTTGTGGAGAAGGACCCCGACTGCGTTTTAACTTTCTATGGCGGGGAGCCCCTGATGCAGATGGATAAACTGCGCCAAATCATGGATGCAATCTCGCCTAAGCTGTATATGATGCAGACCAACGGGTTGCTGCTCGATAAACTCGAACCCAAATACATCAACCGCCTCCATACACTGCTGGTTTCAATCGACGGCCAAGAAACCCTAACGAACCATTACCGCGGTTCAGGAACCTTCCGTCGTGTAGTTGATAACCTTAAGCTGGTTCGGCGCAACGGGTTTAGCGGCGAATTGATTGCTCGAATGACGGTTATGGAGCAGACCGACATCGAAAAGCAGGTTAGATGGCTGCTGGACAACGAGGACTTCAGCTTCACTTCGATTCATTGGCAACTCAACGCTGGCTTTTGGGGAAATGATTATCCCCGGCGGAACTTTGAGCAGTGGAGCCAAAGCAGCTACATCCCCGGGGTGCATGCGTTAACTCGGTTTTGGGTGGATTATATGGAGCAGAAAGGTGTTGTGCTCAGGCTTTATCCGCTTCTGGGCATCGCTAACTCGCTGCTCTACGATGAGAAGGAATGCTTGATGAGATGCGGCAGCGGCTGGATTAACTATTCCATCCAAACCGACGGATACATAATTCCCTGCCCAACCATGTGGGGCATGAAAGAGTACTACCTGGGGCACCTAAAAAACTCTGATCCGCTGCGGCTGCCTAAGCTGTTTGTGGAGCAAAAACCCTGTAGCGACTGCAAAATCCTTGGGGTCTGTGGAGGACGCTGCCTATACACTAACATCACCAAGCGGTGGACTGATGAGAACTACCTGAAAGTCTGCCACACCGTCGAGGAACTCATCGCCGCTGTAAAAGGAGAAGTGCCGAGGATGCGCAGGCTGATAGCTGAAGGCAAAATTGAGTTGAAGGATTTCGATTACTTGAAATTTAACGGCTGCGAAATTATTCCCTAAAACTTTTTGTACACAACGTCCTTTCCGCGGACAGGCTGACTAACTTTTAAGCCGACATTCTGGCCGCCTTCGGCGCGTCGGATTATCCTGTTTTCTATCTGGATAGATTCGACGAGTTGTTCAAAATCTGTTTGGGGTCCCTTGATTTGGATTCGGTCGCCAATGGAGAGCGGAAGCATCAAGGCGACGACTGCCACGTTTATTTTTGAGAAGTAGTGAGTTATGTTCCCGATTTCTATTATGTCCTCTTCCACTGTTCGCTCACTCTGCGTCACCAAATCTCTATAGAACTAGTTAATAAAACATTTGCCTACAGCTAAATCGTAGGGAAAATTATTGAATTTAAACAGTGAAAACAAGCAAAATGTGTCTTTTTTACCCAGAAACGGCTCACCAACCCTGAGTCGCATCTTCCCCCGTTTGCCTCAGCGCCTTCTTTTTCTGCTCGCTTACGTCAGGGGGAACCTCCACACGTTTGCCTTGCTCTTCAAATATTTCACGGTTTTTCTTCTTTTGCTCCACTGTGATTTGCCCGCGTTCCTGCTCTGTCACGCTTGTCGCCTCCAAAATCGGAACAGCTATTTTTTTAGCCTAACCTTAACTGACCATTCCAGCCGATCAGTTAATTCCTTAGCGTCTTCGTTTAGGTTGTTGCTTTTGAGGTAACCCTCAAGCATCTGCTCAACCTTGTTCCAGACTTCCTCATTATCGAGTTCGTCGACGAGCATGCGTCCAACGTTCTCGCAGATCTCCATTCCTTGTTTGTCGCTAAAACTTGTGGTCTGCACAATTTTTCACCATCAAAGAAGCGGAGAAAACGCGTATTAACCTGTGTGATAGTGCTGCTTCAACCACAGACATCATTTTTTGTTGGCGCGGCAAGCCTTTGCATCGGCCCTCTGTGACTGATAACCAACAATCACATACCCTTATTTTCTGTTAACTAAACTGTACCATGCCGGAAAAAGCGTCGTTTGGCAGATAAACCGCTGATGCGCGAGGCTCCGTCTCCAACTATGCACGATGGGGCTTAGGCTCCCAGATATGCATCCTTGGGCATCCCCGCACAGCACATATTTGCCAAACGGCACCTGACACTAATATCAGGTAGCGAACCCAATCCAAAACATCTTCTAATGCAAACTCTTTTGTGTCGAGTTGCGTTTATGGATGCCAAAAAGAGGTTGATCAGTACCCTTATGGTTTGCTAGGGCTAAGTCAAAAACGCCATCTTAGTGGCTGACTTCGGTTGCTTCCTCGCGGTTCTTGAGTTTCTCTTCAAGAAGCACCAAAAGCTCTTGGGGCTTAACGGGCTTCACCAGATATGCGTCTGCGCCTTCGTCGAGGGCTTTAACGCCCGTTTCCAGCGACGGAAAACCCGTAATCATGATTTTTACGGTTTGCTGGAGCTGCTTTTTGAGTTTCGCCAACAAATCCGTGCCATCCATGTCAGGTAACCGTATGTCTACTAGGGCTAAGTCGTAGTGGCGATTCTCAGCTTTCTCTATGGCTTCTTTTCCTGTCTCCGCCGTGACGATTTCATAGCCGCTTTTCTGTAGAATACGAGTGAAAGTTCGAAGTATCGATTTGTCGTCGTCAACAACCAGGATTGTTTTTTTAGATGTTGCCACCTACATACCTTCCAAACAACGGCTCAAGACCGTATAGTCGCCGCTAAAGCTTCTCCATCAAACCGTCCCGAGAGCGATTTGATCTGACAAGAACTGATTTCCTCTAACGGCAATGCAACAATGATTATTTCGATATTAATAAACGCTCCTCCCTCTAAACTGCCCGGAAAAGCGTCTCTTGTATGTTGCTCTGCAGGGCAGTTTTTGGTCGGCAATATAGATATTAAATGGAAAAACGTTGATTAATGTAGGTTTTGTCAGTATCAAATGATATCTGCTCCTTTTTCGTACAGAATTAATCCTGAGGTTCCTCCCAGCTACTATGAGAAACTATTCGACTTCATATACGCCGAATATTTGCTTGCCCAGAAACAAAGATTCTGCGACATAACCCGCGTGTCAAACGCACAGGGAGAAAAGCTATCCTACATAGTAACTGACCCCCACGGGAACCGCCTTGCAGAGGTAGCAGTGAAAAGCGGCACGCCCTTTGAACTAAAAATCGAGCCCCTCACATCGGTTGCCTCCCAAACAACCGTAGATGAAGCCAAACAGGACGTGCTTATCGCCATGCAGATTTTCTCTCAGAACGTACGCAACGCCACCGTCTTTTTTGCTTGGCGAGAAGGCGAGGAAATCGTGCCTGAAGCATACACTAAACCCGAGAAATCCTTCAATCGGCTTTTCTTGGAAACTCAGGTTCTCTTCTTTGTTGTCTTCATCGTTTTTGGCATGCTCATATTCGTCACCATCGCGACGGCGCTTCCAGATGCCTTCTGGGTTGCCCCGGTGATTTTGATAGGCATCCAATTTGGCTTTGTTTTCTACGCTAACCGCTTCATCGCCCGCAGCGCCGACTGGCACATCACCGCAGCTAACCCCATCATTCATCTGCTGGAGTACTATTTGCCCGTGAGCGAAAAAAGCGACTTCTACAAAACTTACCCCCGGGAAACTCTCATAGCTATCAAAAAGGAAATTTACGAGGAAATCATCGCTAAAAATGGCGAGGTTGACACGGATGCGGCCCAGAAAATCTTTCTCAAACACGGTGTACCATGTGAACTGCAGAACCTAAAGGCCAAAAAAGTCAATGTTTACGGCCTTGTGAAGAACATTGCTGACCGCTTCCATTTCCCGATGCCTCAAATAGTGGTTTCAAACACCATGGTTCCTAACGCCGCCGCCTCCGGTCCCAGCCCCAAACGCGGCTTAGTCCTAATCACCACAGGCATCCTTGTGCAGCTAGACGAAAATGAGTTGCTGGGAGTTTTAGGGCATGAGTTTGGGCACCTCCGCGGCAGAGACCCCCTCATACTCTACGGGTTGGTATCAGCGGAGTTTCTCTTCCGATTCTACGTTCTGTTTCCGTTGTTTCCGCTGATTTTCTCCTCGTTCCTCTTCTTCGCCTACTTCTGGGCGGTTATGGTGCTGATTTTCTTCATCGCTAAATTCTTCGAAGCCAGAGCTGACCTTGTTTCCGCGATGGTGGTGGGGAATCCGCAGGTTCTGGCGGGGTCGCTGGAGAAAATCGGTTTTCAGCGGCTGCTCTACGAGCGTGTGCCCTCCTACCGTATCCAGGAATGGATAGGGCTGGATCCGCATCCACCCATTTACTTCCGGGTGAATCGCCTTGAGAAGCTTACGCCGCGGACTATTCGGTATCCGTTGATTCAATCGATGAATGATGTGATACGGGGATTCATTGAGACGCTGCGGGGCTGAGGCGCTGGCTCGGCGCGAAACCCTTATCCCCTCGTCGACGGTTAACTATTAATGGTTTTGGAGGCTACCTGATGGGTTATACTGTGCAGTTGATTGATTCAAAAGAGAAAGATGCCCTCTACCAAACTTACGAGCCGCGGATGCTTTACTCCAGCAAAGCTGACATCTACGGTTGCTGCATCAAGGTTTTAACTGACTCCGTCGAAATCAAGGACCAGTGGGAAGACAACTTTTACTCGGCAAATGAGAATAGCCGCAGCCATGGGCGCCTCATCGTCCTCGCCGAGCCAGATCAGCCGATGAGCGTCAAGTATGACCCCTACACTAAAACCGCTTTTCTCATAAACGTAGAGTATTATGGTTGGGTCAAGAGCATCGCGTTGGCGGTTGCAGGCGACATCTTGGAGGATGAGCATCACATCTACTCGGTGCATGGCGCCGCCATAGACGTAAGCTGCCTGGGCATCTCGATTATTGCTCCTTCGGGCACGGGCAAAACCACGCATTCATGGGGGCTGCTGCGTATTCCAACTGCGCGGCTAATCAGCGACGACTGGTACTTTGTGCGCCTCAGCACCCGCGAGCCGCTGGCGTTTGGCTCCGAGAAGAACACCTACATCCAAGCTGATATAGGGAAAATCTGGAATGAGTATGAGCGGCTGGTGGATAAAACCAAGTTTGATAACCGCGGCAGAGCCATAGTGAATATCCGCTGGATTGTGGGCGGTGGCGGTGTCATCCCGATGGCGACCATCCACAAAATCATAATGCTAAAACGCGACCCATCCGACCCTAAAATCGTCACTGCAATGGACACTGAGGAGGCGCTGGAGTATCTGCTGGCAAACAACTTCTGCAACCCCCACCAACTCGTCCAAGACGAACGCAAGATGCAGTTGCGCACCGACTTTTTCCGCCGCTTCTTCAACCAAAGCAGCGTATACCTTGTCAATACAGCGGGGACCCCGCAGCAGACGCAGAACGAAATCAGGAAGGTTTTGGGGCTTAAACAGTAAGGGTTATACTGTTTTCTCTATTAGGGAACGCCCCGTCATCTCGCTGGGCTGCGCTATACCCATAAGCTCCAGCACAGTCGGCGCCACATCACCCAGTTGACCCTGTCGCAGCTTAAGCGGGGCATCAGTCACGACGATGAAGGGCACGGGGTTGCAGGTATGCGCTGTCCAGGGGCCGCCTGTGTCAGGGTCGATGAGTTGCTCAGCGTGTCCATGGTCAGAGGTGACGATGCAGAGTCCCCCCGCCCGCGCGGTGGCAGCAAGGACTTTGCCTAAGCATTCATCAATAGTTTCCAGCGCCGCAATGGTGGCTTTCCAGTCTGCGGTGTGGGAAACCATGTCGGGGTTAGCATAGTTTACCAAAACAAAATCATAGAGCTGAGCCGTTATTTTCTCGACTAGAATCGCGGTGACCTCTTCTGCGCTCATCTGCGGCTTTAGGTTATATGTTGCCACCTTAGGCGACTTGACGAGCACGCGGTCCTCGCCGGGGTAGGGTTTCTCGACTCCGCCGTTGAAGAAGAAGGTGACATGCGCATACTTTTCGGTCTCGGCGATGCGGAATTGACGTAGTCCCCGGCTGCTAAGATACTCGCCTAACCCATTTTTGATTTGCAGGGGCGGAAACACGGTGGGCAAATGGAATTCTTTATCGTACTGCGTCATGCATACAACGTCGGGATGGAAGAAGACTTTTCGGTCAAAGAAGTCAAAGCCGGGTTGGTAGAGGCTGCGCACCAGCTGCCGGGGCCTGTCCGAGCGGAAGTTATAGAAAACCACACGGTCACCCTCGCCAAAGCCGCCATACCCCTCGATTACGGTGGGCTGCACGAATTCGTCGCCTTCCCCCCGCAGATACGCCCCAGACAGCGCCGCCTCTGCAGACGATGCTTTTAGCCCCTCCGCCTGCGTGATGGCATAGTAGGCTTTTGCGGTTCGATCCCAGCGGTTATCCCTATCCATCGCATAATACCGACCGATCACCGTAGCGATTTTCCCCACTGACAGGGCATCCATCATTTTTTGGAGTTCATCAAGGTACTTCTCCGCGATTTTAGGCGGGGTATCTCTTCCGTCGAGGAAACAGTGAACCCAAACCTTCTCGCAACCCAAAGTTTTAGCGAGCCTAAGAAGAGCAAACAGGTGGCTTATGTCGCTGTGGACGCCGCCGTCGGATAGCAACCCCATGAAGTGGATACTGCGCCCCGCGTCTCTGGCAGCTTTTAGGTGGCTTAGCAGGGTGGGGTTATGCATGAATTCGCTGGTTTGGATGGCTTTATTTATCCGCACCAGATCCTGCAGGATTAACCTGCCCGCGCCCAAGTTAAGGTGCCCGACCTCCGAGTTTCCCATCACGCCCTCGGGCAGCCCTACCGCATCGCCTGAAGCATTCAGCGTCGTGTGGGGGTATCGCCGCCAGATTCTCTGGAAATTCGGCAGGTTAGCGGCTGCGATGGCGTTGCCGACTGTTTTTTCCTGTAGCCCCCAACCGTCGAGTATAACAAGCACAAGGGGACGCGTGTTGCCGATGCCGAGTTCGGGTTTATCCATGGGGTTTCCTCCCGCTTAAGTGGCGATTTAGGGCTAATAGCCTTTGTGTTGCCTGCAACGATCGGTTTGTTGATGTGGCGGTGGGGCTGTTTGGGTTGCCATGTTATTGCCGGCGCTAACAATCCCTCAGATGCATATTTGGCGCCTATCGTGGTTTTTTGCAGAAACTACAGAGGAGTCAACGCTTCCCCAGGGGAAGAGATTTGCCAAATAAATTTTAAATATCATGCACCCGAGAAATTACTCAAGGGAACCGTATGTATGACGATGAAGGTTACGTGGAAGGAATAGCTGAATCCGAACTCAAAGAAGGCGCCATGAAGATGGCTCGCCTCGAAGGCACACCGGTGCTTTTCATAAAGCTAAACGGCAAACTCTACGTCATCGACGACCGATGCCCCCATATGGGCTGCAGCTTCGCCGGAGGTAGCTTGGACGGCAACTTTGTGGTTTGTCCCTGCCATGACTGGCGCTTTGATCTTGAAAGCGGCGAATACGAAGAGAACCCCTCCTATGTGCTGGTTACTTACCCCCACAAGGTTGTAGATGGGAAAATCTGGGTGAAAACAGAAGACTTCTAGTTGAGATTCCTTTTTGAGAAAGACGCTTAGAGGATTTCGATCTTTACCACCATACGCGGGCTCAGATTGCCTTGCATATAGTAGCCGTCTGAGCCGATAGCCATTATTCTTAGGGGTCCGGGGTCGCTGGATGTTTCATGTGGTAAAGCTGTACCGTTAAGATGGTGAGCTATTATCACTGTTAGTCCATGGGTGGGCGTAGCTGAGTTTTGGTTTTGATCATACATTGGGATGTCTTGCCCGTGTGCTTGCTGGTAGGTGTAGGTTGTGACATAGTTGTCGGAAGCTGTGAACCTAATTATGTTAGTGCTGCTAAATCCGCCGACCAAACTACATATAGTTAGCAAGGGCACTCCAGTGTAAATTCCATAGTTGCCTAATCCAATGCCTGATTTAGTTCCCCCTGTCCCAGAAACCGATGTTAACGCCATTAACTGGTTAGAATCCAGAGTGATTTGTGTGCCATTGGCTGCTACAACAGTTAGTTGAGTTCCCGTTATGGGCACTGCGGTTGGGGTTGGTGTCGGAGTGGCTGTTGGTGCGGTTGTAGGCGCAGTTGAGGCGACTGGCTTGTGAGTGGCGGCAGTGGTGGCCGTGGATGTCTGCGTAGGTGATGATGTTACTGGAGCGGATGGATTAACGGTTAGTTGAATAACCCATTTTACCCAAAGGTTGCCCTGAGTGATTAATCCTTCACGCCCCAAAACGCCCATCCTAAGTGGTCCCTCGTCGTCCGGTAGAACAGTTCCGTCACGGTAATACGTTAAAACAAGCTGTACTGGCTGGGTTGGAGCGGTTTGAGATAGGGTGGAGGCGTTGTAGGTGGCGAATTCTTCGCCTGAAGCAACTTGATTGTAAGTGTAGGTCATGGTATAACCGTCGGTGGCTTTCACAGTAACAGTTTGGTCAATGTTGACTCCACCGACTAAATTGAGAAGGGTCTTCACTGGGACCCCTGTGTACGCGCCGACTCCGCTGACTTGGGTCGCATGTGAAAGGATTCCTCCGTCTCCCGTAACGCTTTGGAGTGCTAGAAGGTCATTTTTGTTTAGGGTTTTTTGTTGTCCGTCAGCGCCGACTAACGTAATGGTGAGGTCGGAGAGTTCGGTTGTTGTTGGCTTTATTTGTGGGGGCTGGTTGAAGATGTAGATAGCTGCTGCCGAGGCTGATGATACGATGATGATTGCAATTGCGATGGCGGCTATGAGTTTGGGGTTGGTTTTTCTTTTTTTGGGTTGAGACGTCATCTGGTTAACCTTGTTAAAACCAACAAGCGAACTTACTATTTAATCATATCGACCTTTCGGACCCAAAAATAAAAGTAGAAACCAAAAACCCAACGTTACCACGAACCTTTCTTTTCACCCAGCGCTTTCTACTTAAATTAATCAGTCTAAAAAAAAGAAGGGTGGCCTAAAGTTTAGGCAACTACTTGAATAACGCTCACTTGAACAATCGATTTAACCCAGATACTGCTGATCGTTAGTAAGCCTTCGGGACCCACAAAAGCCGACCTGAATGTTCCGTCAGACGAAGGCAGCAATTGACCATCGACAGCAAATGCTAAGATGCCGGTTATTGGTTGCGTTGCGTTTCGCTCGAGGTTCGTTGTTGGATCATAGGTGGCATAGCCAGTGCCGTTCATCATATTCTCATATGAGTAATCTTTTGTGTATGTGTCAGGTGCTGTAAGGCGAATGAAACTATTGGCGGGCATTCCACCAACTAAATTGGCGAGGTATTGTATTGAAAAGCCAGTGTAGTTACCGATTGCCTGTATTGTGCCATGGGTGCTTCTTCCAGCCATTCCGTTGACTGTTGGCAAGGCGTTTATGTCGTTTTTATGTAGCACTATTGTTGTTCCGTTAGCGGCTTTTAGTGTTAGGGTCACGTTGTCGGGCAGAAGGGTTTCAATTTGAATTTGAGCGATCGCTTTAACGCCTTCTTTTTTAGTCAAGTTGGCACCTGTCAAAGTCAAGGGGTAATAGACCTCACCGAGTTTTGTGCCGTTGGCTGAGTTAGCTACGATTATGTCGTTGTTTCCTTTAACCCGGCTGCCGTTGAATTCGATCGAGTAATTGTCTGAGCCTATGACTGTGACGTTATATCCGACTGATAGAACACCATAGTTTATGCTGCCAGTGTTTGCATAGTAGTCAACTAGCTCGTGAAGGGGTATCCCTGTCCATGTTGTGTTGCTGCTGGTTTGGTTATAGGTTAATGCTTTAGTTGTTGCTTGAGCCTCAAAAACCAAGTTCGTCATGTTAATCGATTTTCCGCCGGTAAAGTTGAGGTTCCATTCGACTGGGATCGGTGTAGGCGTTGGAGTGGGAGTTGGATTAGACGTGCCTGATTGGGATGAAGTTGACGTTGATGTTTTGGTGGTGGTCTTTGTTGGCGAACTCGTTGGTGCGGCAGTAGGTAAAGGTGAGGGCGAAGGGGTTGCGGTAGGGGTTGGTGTGCTGGAAGGGTTGGTGTCTTGGTCGCCGGTTAGTGTAGGGTAGATTTGCCAGGCGACGATAGCCGCCGTTATTATTATGGCTATGGAGAGTATTCCTAAGATAGTTTTCGATATTACCATTTGATCACATCGTGGTAGGCAGTCGCATATAAAAAATAAAAGCCTTTCGATAAGCAAACCCTAAAAACATGAACGATAGTACTGATGAATACCTTCGACATTCAGAAAACCTGCCTTTTAAAAAGAAAGGAGCGCGGACCGTAGCAATTGCCACAGTCAGCCATGTTGTGGATGCTTAAGCGTTGTAGACTCGTAGCGTAACAGTATACTTTGAGAAGAGATTAGCGGTGGTGGACAATCCGTCTTGCCCAACGAAGGCGGTTTCAAGGTATGCGCCACTTGTGTGTACCGGTAGGTTGGCGGCTGTGCCGTTGTAGTAGTACGCCACAATCATAGTCACTGGGTATGTGGGGGTAACGGTAGCGTTTGTCACGGGGTCATACATAGTTAAACCCGGACCAGTAACCTGCGTGTAAGTGTAGTTTTTGGCATAGCCATCGGCTGCGGTGACGCAGAGCACCTGCGTGCTGGATAAGCCGCCGACGAGATTAAGCAGCGTAGTAATGGAGATGCCCGTGTAGGTTCCATAGTCAGTCGTTCCGGTTTGGCTCTTAAATTTGCCGCCAAGCCCCGAGGTCTGCGCATAAGTCACCAGCGACGCCTCGTTGAGCGTAACGGTGGTGGTTCCGTCAGCGCCGATGATTGTTAACTGAGTGGCTGGGATGCTGATTGGAGTTGGGGTTGGAGTAGGCGTGGCTGTTGGGTTAGATGAGGTTGTGGTGGGTTTAGCGGTGGGCTTAGCTGTAGGTGAGGGTGTAGAGGTAGACGTTGGCTCCGGCGGAAGGTTAACTTGCAGTTTAACAACCATTTTCTCCCAGAGGTTACCCTGGGTGGCTAACCCTTCGCTGCCTAAAACACCCATCCTCAGCGGTCCTTCGTCGCTGGGCAAGGCTGCTCCGTCGATGCTGTAGGTCAAAACAAGCTTCAGAGGCTGCGTGGCATCGGTTTGGCTGCGTGTAGCGGGGTCGTAGGTGGTGAAGTCTGCGCCGTTCACAATTTGGTTGTAGCTATAGGCCATGGTGTAGCCGTCTGAGGCTGTAGCGGTTAGGGTTTGGTCGCTTTCGATTCCGCCGACTAATTCCAGCAGGGTGGTTACCGCAACGCCGGTGTAGGTTCCGACGCCCTTTATTTCTCCGTTGCTGGTTCGTATGCCGCCGTCGGCAGTGTAAGCTTGGAGCGAGAGGATGTCGGTTTTTGTTAGGGTTTGCTGTTGCCCGTCGCTGCCGACTAGTGTGAGAGTCATGTCTGGTAGTTCGAGTGGGGGCTGTGTCTGCTGGTTTAGCATGTATTGGGCTGCGACTGCGGAGAGGGATATGGCGATTATTATGATTGCTATTGCCGCTATGATTTTTGTGTTAATTCCTTTTTTGGGTTGGGTGGTCATGTAATGTTCCTTCTTATTGAAAGCTATCGATATTACTATTTAATCATATCGCATCAAACAAAACCCAAACAACCATCAACGCAGCCAACGCCTCCCCCTTAAAACAAAAAACACGCCAACCACAGCCACCACAACCACCCCGCCACCAATCGCAAACCCCAACGGAAAATCCTCCGGCGCCGCATCGTTGCGGAAAGTCGAATGCACAGTAAAACTGTTGTTGGAATCCGTGAAAAACCGGTTCTGGTTGACGTTGTAGGTCTGGACTTCTATGGTGCCTGCGGTCACGTTAAAAGTCAGGATCCTTGCGCTCTCCGCACCTAACCTGCCGTAGGCATCCTGCTGGTTAAACAGCAACTCCCAGCGTCCCCCCACTTGTGAGCGGTTGCCCTGCGTGGGGTAATAGTGTCCGCTGAGCGTGAGGAACACGTTTGGGTGGGGGTCTAACACGGTTTCTTTGAGGTGGCCTGCCCATTCATCGTAGCCGGCTGCCTTGTTGAGGTAAGAATGCGTCGTCACGATGACGTGTGATTGGGGGTTGGCGTCCAAAAGCTGGTTTGCCCACTCCAGCGCAGAATCGTTGGCGTAGAAAGCGATGTTTACTATTAGGCAGTCCCAGCCTGAAACGTTGAAGCGCACCGCCGTGTTCATGCCGTCATATTTGTCGCTGACCCAGTAGGGCTTATCCTTCATAACTGCGGGGTTAAACGGGGCGAATTGGTTACCCGTGTAGTAGGATGAGTTGAAGTCATGGTTGCCTGCATCCCAGGTGTAGGGTACGCCGCCGTCGAGGAGGACACCCATAGATTGGTTGGCGGCAAGCCACTGCGTTAGGTTGCCTTCGCTGTTTACTATGTCGCCGGTGTGGATGGTCATCTTTGTGTTGTAGGTTGCTTGGTTATCTGCTATCCACTGGGTTAGGTTCGTGTAGGCTTGGGGGTTGCTTTCCGAGAGGTACTGGGTGTCAGTTATCCAGATTACTGAGAAGGTGTCGTCGGCGCCTTGGGCATCAAGCGGGGGAATGGTTGAGGTCAGGGCTGCAAGGATGAGTGCGGCTGCGAGAAGAGTTTGTGGAGGCGGGTTTTTCACTTTGTTTTCCTAAGTGACAGGAACCGATGGAACTATTAAATAATATCGTGCTGTGTGTCCGATAATAACGTAAAAACAGGATAATTAAGCCGGACAAACAACCGCCTGGCTCTTGAACCGATACGTACCACAGAACGCCCAAAACGCCTCAGATTGCTTAAGCAACGCCTTCTTGCTCCGCGCCATGTAAAGCTTACGCGGATTCTTAGCCTCCAAAATAGCCACCACCTTAACGAGCCCCGCAGCATTAGCCTTGGCTGCAGCGATAGATGAAATCACGCTTACCCCCCTGCCCTCCGAAACCGCCGTGACCACTGATTCGGTGCTGCCCAGCTCAAAGGCAACTTTGAGGTTGCCGCTTGAAAAGCCGTTTTTCGCAAGCAGCTTCTCGATTTCCAGGCGGGTACCTGAAGTTTCTTCGCGGCTAATGAAGGGGAACTGGGTGATTTCTGCGAGTTTGACTGATTTGCGGTTAGCTAACGTGTGGTTGCAGGCGGTGATTAGCACCAGTTGCTCTTCGCCGATTTCGAGAAAGTCAAATTTGTCCTCAAACCCAGCAAGTGTGCCTACCGCGGCGAAGTCGGCGCCGCCATTCTGGAGGCTTGCGAGGCTGGTTACGCTGTCCTGCGCGGTTATTTTGAATTTCACTTCCGGATGCCGCTTTTGGAACTCTGCGATTAAGCCGGGGATTATGTGTTCTTCGGGGATGGTGCTTGCGGCTATGCGTATGGTTCCGCTTAGGGTGTCTTTGGCGGCGGAGATTTGGGCTTTGGCGTCCTGGACATCTTGGAGGATGCGCTGGGCGGTTTCCTTCAGGGTTGCGCCTGCATCGGTGACTTCAACGCCGCCTGCTGCGCGTTTGAAGAGTTGGGCGTCGAAGTATTCTTCGAGGGCGGCGATTTGGTGGCTGACAGTGCCTTGGCTGGTTTTTAGTTCTTTTGCTGCTATCGAGAAGCTGTGTGTCCTCGCTACTGTAAGGAAGGTTTCTAGGTAGTCTAGTCTCATATGTTTGCCTCTTTGCGGTTGCTAATAATCCTTGGCTGGTTATATTATCCGAGTTTTTAGTATATAAGCTCCGCGAAACTTTTGATGGGCGGTATGGGTTTTTGGATGGAAACTGTTAAATTAACAAATTGAATAAACACTATTCACTACTTAGAGGCATGAACATGGCAACTTTAACCGTAATCATCTTCGAATCCCCCATCGCCAAAGAACGCGCCCTATCAGCCCTGCGATTCGCATGGACCGCCGACTTGGAAGGCCATAAAGTCCGCATCTGGCTCTTCGAAAACGGCGTCTACCTCGCCAAGAAAGGACAAAACCCCGCCCAAGGCCTAACCAACTATGGGAAAATGCTCGAAGACCTCGTCAAAGGCGGCGTAGAAACCAAAGCCTGCGTCGTCTGCGCTGAAGCCCGCGGCCTAAAGCAAGATGAACTCATAGACGGCGTCAAACTAGCAACAATCCATGACTTGGTTGAGTGGACGACAACAAGCGACAAGGTCGTAACCTTCTAGGTGGCAACTCTGAGCGTAGAAAAGATTGATGTTAAAGGTAAGATGTGCCCGATTCCTGTGGCTTTGACCAAGCGTAAGCTGGCGGAGTTGCCTGTTGGCGCTCTTTTGGAGGTCACTGGCGAGGGCGAGTTGGAGTTTGATAACATTTCGCATTGGGTGACTAATAACGGGCATGAGGTTGTTGGGACGCAGCGGTCCGGTGCCGAGTTTAAGTTGTTGGTTAAAAAACGCTGACTCGACCATAAATTTTTCTAATTTAAATTACAAAAAATATTAATACAAATGCTTCTTCCTTTCTCAATCAGCAGTGAGCCCTATGTCAGAACAATATCTGGAAATGTGGAAAAGCATAGGAATAGATGTTGAAAAACACGACATCCTCCTAAAAGCCCTAGGACAATTCTACACAGACATTTACCTCTCCCAAAAAAACCGCCCCAAAAAAATGGATTACTTCGACTTTGTCGTCTCAGAAATCCATGGTCTCCGCATCAAAGAACTAAACGACAAACGCATCAGCGGCAAAAAAGTCGTCGGCGCATTCTGCGTTTATGCCCCCGAAGAAATCCCCTATGCAGCTGACGCCTCGATGGTGGGGCTCTGCGGCGGAGCAGACTTCTCGGTTCCAGACGCTGAAACAGTTTTGCCCCGAAACCTTTGCCCGCTTATCAAGTCCTTCTATGGCTTTAAACTCGGCAGAACCTGCCCCTACTTCCAAGTCAGCGATCTCGTCGTGGGCGAAACTACCTGTGATGGCAAAAAGAAAGTCTACGAACTCCTAAACGAACTTATCTCAACCTACGTTATCGAGATTCCCCACAAACCCGACACTGAAGCCGGAAAAGCCTTCTGGTTCAAGGAGGTAGAAGCCTTCAAAGCTAAAATCGAGGAACTCACCGGCAACACCATCACCGCTGAGAAACTCAAAGCCGCCATAGAACTCATCAACAACAAACGCCGAGCCCTGCAGCGCCTAAACAACCTCCGCTCCAAAAGCCCCTCACCCATCAGTGGACTCGACGCTTTGCTCATTAACCAAATCAGCTTCAACGATGACCCCGTGCGCTTCACCGCCAAAGTCAACGAGCTCTGTGATGAACTCGACGAACGCGTCAAAAACGGCGTCGGCGTTGCCCCAGCGGATGCCCCGCGCCTGATGATTTCAGGTTGCCCTATGGCGATTCCCAACTGGAAAGTCCACAGCATCGCACAATCGCTTGGCGCCACGGTGGTTGTGGAGGAAAGCTGCGTTGGCACCCGCCTCTTCAGTACTCTTGTTGAACCTAAAGGCGACAGCATAAGCGACCTGTTATGGGCAATCGTGGAGAAGTACAGTCAAATCCCCTGCGCCTGCTTCACGCCCAACGACCGCCGCATAAAAAGCGTCACTGACCTAGCCGGCCAATTCAAGGCTGATGGCGTCATCAACTATACTCTGCAGAACTGCCATGACTACAATGTGGAAGGCGTCAAAGTCGGGCGTGCACTCAAAGAGCAGAATTTGCCGATGCTAAACATCGAAACCGACTATGGCATGGGCGATGCAGCGCAGATTAAAACCCGCATCGAAGCCTTCCTTGAGATAATCGCGGGCAAAAAAGCCTAAATTTCCCTTCCTTTTCCTTTTTTGTATTATAAATTTTTATTTAATCAACCACACATGCATAATGGAGGAACCCAAAGTGAGTTACAGATTAACCAAAGCCGTGCCCGTCCACGGCTGCAGCTGCAAGCTGCCCCAGTACCAACTGGGCGAATTACTTGACCAAGCCGGCTTAACCGAGGAATTCAAGCCCGACGTGCTGGCTGGGCCATGGGAAAACAGCAGCGTCGTGAAAATCGCCGACGGCATCGCCGTCCTCAACACCCTTGACTTCTTCACGCCCATGGTGGATGAACCCGAAATCCAGGGCCGCATCGCCGGCAGCAACGTTACAAGCGACATCTACACGCTGGGCGTCACCAAAATCGCTTCGGTACTCACCATCATGGCGTTCCCCGAGAACATGCCGACGGAACTCGCTGTGGGCATGCTTAAGGGTCTGGGCGATTTCTGCCGCGAAATGGACACTCCCATCGTGGGCGGGCACACCATCCGCAACCCCTGGCCCATAATCGGCGGAGCAGCCACCGGCATCGCTGACCCGCAGAAAATCGTGTACACCCGGGGCGCCAAAGTCGGCGACAAGCTCTTTTTGACCAAGCCGCTGGGAATTGCGCCGGCTATGGCGGCGTATCGGCTGCGAAAAGACGAAGAAGGCAAGGAACTACTGGCTGATATACCTCCTGATGTCGTTGAAAAGGCAGTAAATGGAGCAATCACAGGCATGATTACCTCCAATAAACCCGTCGCAGAAGCCATGCAGCACGTGCCCGTGAATGCCGCAACCGACATAACTGGCTTTGGACTCAAGGGGCACAGCGCCAACATGGCAATGCTCGGTAAAGTTGACATAGTCATAAACAACCTCTACGTGATAGCCGGCACACCCCTCCTCGCTCAGGTGCTGGGGTATCCGCTGCTGACCGGTGAAGCCAAGGAAACCGCGGGCGGGATCCTTTTGGCGGTGGCGAAGGAAAACGCCGATGAGCTGCAGAGTGAACTTGACAAACGCGGGGTTATGCACTGTGAAGTCGGCTTCGTCGCTGGGGGCAGCGGCTTGGTGCATGTGCTAAAAGACGCGAAGGTCACCGAGGCATAACTCTGCTG
The DNA here is from genome assembly GCA_026014735.1 of Candidatus Bathyarchaeota archaeon. Classification (NCBI taxonomy): domain Archaea; kingdom Thermoproteati; phylum Candidatus Bathyarchaeota; species Candidatus Bathyarchaeota archaeon. Next base: position 1,082,547 of record JAOZHT010000001.1, on the reverse strand, counting down.
CTCAGGGCGCCTATCCCCCCTCTATTTATAGGGTTAAGGCGCAGGAAGCTGCTGCTCCGCCAGTCTCTATCCCCCTTAACAGCTGAATAAAGACTGATGGCTGCCAATCGCTGGTTTTTCACCAAAAACCGTTCCTGCAAAACTAAAGGTATATTAGGTGAAGCTGTGCAGATATGCAATGTTTGCCGGTCAAAGGGCACGGGTTCCACCTGATCCCATACCGAACTCAGAAGTTAAACCGTGTTCCGTTCCCAGCTGTAGTGTGGTCTTAGGCCACGTGAACCTGGGAAAGCTGGCAGCACCTTTTCCCAATTCAAATACACCCAAATATAGCATATCTTTATAACTCAGCGAAGAGAGTTTTGAAAAGAAGTGGTGTTTAAACTTGAGTTTGATTCCCGGAACCGATTCGCCAATATTACAGATACTTAGCTTAGGCATGTATGTGTTCTTTATAGTCTTTATCTTCTATGGCCAACGCATCCAAATGTATATCATGGTTCGTGAAGTGGAGAATTCCCTCCATAAACTACGCGTTATAAAAGATGAGGGCAAAAAAGTAGCTGTGGAAGTCCTTAAAGAAATAGGCAAACCCACCGCTGACCCCACCCCCCGCGTGGACCGATACCTCGAATACTTCACCATAAGCCCCCAGACCATGGACCCAGCAGGCATAGTGAACAAACTCGACCACATCCTAGACATCCGAGACGAGCGGCTAAAGGAAGAAGTCAAACTTATGGCGCCAGCAGCGGCATCAGACGAAGTTCAAATTAACAACTTGGAAAACACGTTGGAGGCAGCGATGGCGCTTAACTTCATCTACAAAGTCGTGCGCCATTACTACATCCAGGGCAAAAAAACCCTCAGTCTCTACGTGATCATGCAGCTGCAGATGATACTGCCACTGGTCATGAAGGAGGCAGAAGCCTATGCCAGCGCGCTTAAAGCCTTCGCGTATGGTCAACCCATCGGAGACGGCGTTGGGCCACTTATCGCCTCTAAGCTGATGCACGGCTACGAGGTTCGCAAAGTCCCCAAAGACTGCGTCGTGGCATCGGTACCCTTTGAAGGACGCACCGCGCTTGTCCTTAAAGCTGAAGGCCCAGGTGGAAACGTGGGCAAACCCGGCGAGGCAATCGTGAGCGTCATCGAGGAAAACCAGGGTAAAATCGCCAGCGTCGTCATGATCGATGCAGGCCTTAAGCTGGAAGGCGAAGGCGTCGGCGAAGTCGCAGAGGGCATCGGCGCAGCCATCGGTGGACCCGGCGTGGACCAGTTCAAGATCGAAGAGAACGTTACCAAATACCACATTCCGCTCTACGCGGTAATCGTTAAAGAGGACATTGGCGATGCAGTTTCGCCTATGCGCCGAGAAATCAACGATGCAGTCGATAAAGTCATCGACCGCGTAAAGGACGTTGTGAAGGAACGCACCAAAGAAGGCGACACCATCATCATCGTGGGCGTCGGTAACTCCATAGGAGTTGGACAATAGTGAGGTCGATATCATTGACTCAGCAAACACAAACCCAATCTGGCACAAACAAAATCTCCAATTACCTGACGATGATAGTGATCGTCGTCATGGCGCTTTCACTGGTAGCGGTGTTTGTTGCCTTCGAAACCTACATGTCCCAAGGCGACCAGTTGGCAGCGGCGATTCTAGGCGGCATAGGAGCAATCGCTATGGCTATGTCGCTGTTTCTGCTCTACCAATCCCGCAGACAAGCCGCTGAAGTAAAAATCGACATCCCAAAAGTCATGACAACCATCGAATGCCAAAACAAAGCCTGCAACAACAAAACCGTCAGAGAATTCCAACGCGGCGACTACGTCTTCAAAGACATCGAGGCTCCATGCCCCAAATGCGGCGGCAAACAAATGATAACAGCCATCTACAAAGAAGTCAAAGAGAAGGAAAAAACCTACGCCATCTAAACGGCTAGGCAACCAATCTATTTTATTTTAATTTTTTCAGGTTAAAACTTCGCATCCGTCTTCCTTGATGAGCAAGGTATGTTCTGCCTGAGCGACGGGTTTTCGGCTGGCTTCCACAAACACGGGGTAAGTCATAACGGATTTTGATTTAAGCAGCTCCTTGAATGCGGCTGCATGTTTTTCTTTAGGCAAAACCCCGAGCAGCCAGCGCTCCGCAAAGGGCAGCGTATGGAAGTTTGCTTCGATGTGCTTGGCAAGTTTTTTTGCCTCCGGCGTCTTTAGTGATTTGGCTTTCAGAAAACGGAAAATCGTGTTCTGTGGACTATCATCGACCCTTGCGATGGCGTCAAGTTGGGTAACGAAGGGTTCGATGGCGTAGACATCGCCCGCTTTGACTTTATGGGGGTTAAAGCCGGACACGCTGGGGATGGAGGTTCCCGCGTGGATGAGGTATCTGCCTACGCTGTGCCCAGTGAGGTTGCTTATGGGGCGGAATCCACGGTTTCTTATGGTTTTCTCAGCTAACGCGCCGATGTCGCCTAGAGACATGTCGCCATGGATGTTCTCGATTATGGTTTTCAGCGCAAGTTCAGCCGTAGCCGTCATCGCTTTACCCTCGGGGCTAAACGCCACCGTGAACGCGGTGTCGGTGACATAGCCGTCGATTTGTACGCCTAAATCAACCTTTACGGTGGAGCCCATGGGGATGGTGGAGGCGTCGTTGGGCGGGGAAGTGTAGTGCGCGGTGACTTCGTTTATGCTTACGTTGGTTGGGAAAGCGGGTTTGCCGCCTTTTTGGCGAATTAAGCCCTCGGTTTTCTCGCAGACGTCGATGCAGCGCATGTTCTCCTGGACGTAGCTGCGCATTTCCTCTCGGGTTTCCCGCAGGATTTTGCCTGAGAGACGAAACTTTTCGAGTTCTTCATGGTCGTATGGCATTGCAATCACTTGCTGGATTTGTATGTGCATTGGCAACTTAAATTCCTAACCCAGCTAAAGAAACGCAGAAAACAGTTTGCTACGCCAAGCTGGGCTACTTGGGCACGATTTCTATTTCAAAGAGGCTTGCCCAGTTTTTGCCCGTTACAAATAGCCTGCCGCTTTCCTGGTCGTAGGCTATGCCGTTTAATACATCATCTAGGCTCTGCTGTTGATAGAGCCCTGACAGGTCAAGGTAGCCCCTGACTTCTCCGGTGTCGGAGTTGATTATGGCGATGGTTTGGGTGTGCCAGATGTTTGCGTAGACTTCGCCGTTGACGTATTCAAGCTCGTTTATGTTTGTGAGGGCGGTGCCGTTAACTTGGACGCTGATTTGCCTTGTTTGCTGGAAAGTGGCGGGGTCGAGGAAGTAGAGGTTGGAGGTGCCGTCGCTCATGATTAAGCTTGTTCCGTCGTAGGTTAAGCCCCAGCCTTCTGTGGGGTAGCTAAAGTTGCCCTGCACCATGAGGGTTTCTTTGTCGTAGATGAAGCCTATGCGGTTTTGCCATGTTAGTTGGAGGAGTTTGCCGTTGACTAAGGTGAGTCCTTCGCCGAAGAGGTAATCGTTTAGCTTGATTTGCTGCTGCACCGAACCCGATGTAAGGTCAACTCTGCGAAGAGTCGAGGCGCCAAATCCGCCGGTGCTCTCGTAGAGGACGCCGTCGTCGATGAGGAGTCCTTGTGTGTACGCTGCGGTGTCATGGGGGTAGGTGTTGATGACTGTGTAGGTGTACTGGGTGGGTCCATCGGGCACCGCTGTCCAAATGAGGCTGGCTGCATATGCTAATCCTATTCCCGCGGCTACTAGAATAATCAAGGCAGCAGCCATTCTTCGATGCATATACACCAGAAACGTGGCTCAACCTAATATGTTCAGCGCAGAAACCTCAGAACCGTTTAAGCGAAACACTTAAGTTCTCAGAAAATCTAACATGTGTCTGAGACCACAAAATAGGTGTTGAAATCAATTGGCTGTAGAAGGTTTTTTCGAAAACAAAAAGGAACCCGTAGAAGCCAAAGTCGGCGACTTAACCCCACAATCTAAAGCAGTTAATGTCACGGCCAAGGTAGTATCTAAAACTGAAATACGCGAAATCCCAATGGGCAGAGACGGCTCACCACACAAAGTCAGCGATGCACTCATCGGCGACGAAACTGGCGTTGTCTACCTAACACTCTGGGACGACAACATCGAGAAAGTCAATGAAGAGGACACAGTCCGCGTTGAAAACGGCTACGTTACTCTCTTCAAAGGCAACATCCGCCTAAACATCGGCAAATACGGCAAACTCGAACCCGCAGCTGAACCCCTTGCAGCAGAAGTGAACACAGAAAACAACGTTTCAAGCAAAACATATGAGCAGGAGAGAAGACCCTTCCGCGGCGGCGGTGGCCGAGGCGGAGGAAGAGGATTCGGCGGTGGCGGCGGTTACGGCGGTAGAGACCGACGTGGCGGCGGCGGTTACGGCGGCGGTCGCGATAGCAGAGGCGGCGGCGATCGGCGCGGTGGCGGCGGCTACAGGCCAAGATACTAAGTATCCATAAGGTTCAAGAAAATTTTTTTTCTTTTTTTGATTTCTTTCCATCGAACATCACACCTTAGTCGGCATTCCTTTCTTTAGAATACGGGCGGCGGCTTGTGTACTTACCAAGCAAAAACAGAGCCGCAGGGGCACTACGTGATTGTTGTGGCTATGACCCCCATGCAAAGCATCAGATAAAGCATCGATAGGGGAAGCCGCCGCTTTGAAGGGTGTTAGGAAAGGACTTTTATGCAGACAAAAGCCACCAAGAAAAGCAGGGCTGCAATTAAGAAAGCAGGCAGATAACCGATTACCTCAGCTAAGTATGGTCCAGTAAAGGCGCCGATTGCTGCTCCTAAACCAGCTAAGACATCACTTATGCCTGATTTTCCTTCTGGGACAAGCGCCATAGCGTTACAAAGCATAAGAATGGAATAGATTGCGAAAGCAAAGCCTAATCCAATCAGAATCATACCTGCCAGAGGTAACGGATAGAAAGAGAATCCCACAACTGCAACAATTAGGAAAACAAAAAAACTTCTCAGCAGGATCATTCGGCTTATGCGCTTTTTGGTATCGCCGCCGAAAGCTCGATTGCGAATAGCGAAGTAGCCAGAGGTGGCGCCAATCGAACCCAATACATACGCGATAAAGACTGATCCCGTGTCTAATCCTAAGTACTCGGTAAAGAATACTGGAAGCGGTGTATAGAAGACGGCGGTTGCTAATGAGAAGAACAGGATAGCTAGACCAAAGCCCAAAAAGCGGGTTTGCTTAAGGGTTGCATTATCTCCATAGCCGCGCCACATTCTGGACACTGCCTCAAAGCCTCTATGGCTATAATCAAGATTTCTTTCTATACCTACAAGGCGGCGCTCAAAATTCATAATTGGATCAGCCACAAATAGCAAAGAAATAACGAATGCGACCAAACTCAGCGAGCTGCAAATGTAGAAGGTGTACATGGCATTGGTTCCGAAATTGATTGTTGGGCTAAAGGCTGCAATTCCGAGGCCTAAACCGATAATGAGGCCGACTTCGGTTAAGCCCTCATATATTGCGTATGCTCTTCCCCATTGGTCATGTGAATAGTTTTCTGCAACTAACACGTTTTTGGGGGATTCGTGGGCATTATGAAGCACGTTCATTAAAATGTAGAGCACTCCGAAAACAACCAAGTTTCTGGCAAAGGGAATTGTAAAGAGAAAAAGTATGATTGCTGAAGAAAAGAAAGATAGCAGAATGAACATTTTGTAGCGTCTCATTCTGTCGCATATCCAGCCCCAAAAGTAAGATGAAGGTATCGTAAAAGCAACCGAAAGACCCATTATTATACCCAAATCTACCAGGCTTCCACCCAAACCGCCCGCGGCTGCAGAGGTGACAATGTAGAGTGGTATGAATACTGAAAGCAGCCCATAAGCCATCTCATGGAAGAAAGTGCCTAACCGCCACATAGCAGGCATTCATGAGTTCCGTAAAATTAAACTTGACTGATAGATTTGTAAAATAGTAATGGCAAATTACAGCGCAACATTAATGCTTAAGCGAGCAAATACCAATTCTCTGCTGTCACCTTTAACGTAAAGGTGATTTGAAGCGAAGAATCGCTTATCAGCCATATTTGGTTAGGCTTAGCTGCAATATTCCTCTTGAGTGTTTGCGATTAGTTCTGTCTGAGGACGGCGTTGGCTGGAAGGTTTGTTGCACGTTCTGCCGTCTTTTTCACCACTGTTTGGCCCTGATTTCTGAGGTATGCAGGGAACCTATAGAGGGGAGGGAGGCTGACTGAGCAGGCACCGCCGCATATTTGTGTAGCCAAGAAACCGCTCGCCCAACAAAGAAGAAAACAGGCGTCGGCGGAAACGCTTAAAGCGTTCTTTGTGTTTTAGCGCTTTGCAGGAGAATGACACTTTGGTTTCCGCAGAAAAAAAGGCCACCGTCGACGAGTTGCTTGCAAAAGCCAAAAAACCCGCGCAGCTCTCGCCGCCGATGCATCGGTTCTACGAAGGAAAAATGCAGGTTATCCCGAAATGCGCGATTAGAAACGTAGATGACTTCGCCATCTGGTACACACCCGGCGTCGCCGCAGCATGCAGGGAAATCCATGCAGACCCCGACAAATCTTTCGAATTAACCAACCGCTGGAACTACGTGGCAGTCGTCACCGACGGCACCCGCGTCTTGGGTCTAGGCGACATCGGCCCTGAAGCCGCGATGCCCGTTATGGAGGGCAAAGCGTTGCTTTTCAAGTACCTCGGCGGCGTCGATGCCTTTCCGATTTGCCTACGCACCAAAGACCCTGACGAGATAGTGCGGATATGTAAGGCGCTGGAGCCCTCGTTTGGCGGCATAAACCTCGAAGACATCGAGAAACCCAAATGCTTCCATGTTCTTGAGAAGGCACGCGCTGAGATGCAGGTGCCAGTTTGGCATGATGACCAGCAGGGCACCGCCACCGTTATCCTCGCGGGGCTAATGAACGCCTTCAAGTTGGTGGGCAAAAAACCCAAAGAGAGCCTCATTACGCTGGTGGGTTCAGGCGCAGCTAACATCCGGACCGCCTATGTGCTTATGAAGTGGGGCGTTAAACCCGGCAACATAATCCTCGCCGACACCAAAGGCGTCATATACAAGGGCAGATCAGACATCAACGAGGCGGAGGACCCTTGGAAGTTCGATGTCACCCAGAAAACCAACGCTGAGGGCCGACGTGGAGGCATAGAGGAAGCCTTCAAAGGAGTCGACGCAGTCGTGGCGGCATCTAAACCCGGCCCCGGAACCATCAAAAAGGAGTGGATAAAAACCATGGCAAGCGACTCCATCGTTTTTGCCTGCGCTAACCCGATTCCTGAGATTTGGCCTTGGGAAGCAAAGGAAGCCGGCGCACGGGTGGTGGCGACGGGACGCAGCGACTTCCCCAACCAAGTTAACAACAGCATGGGGTTCCCCGCCATATTCCGAGGCGTCCTAGACGTGAAGGCAAAGACAATAACTGATGACATGTGCATCGCCGCCGCAACGGAGCTGGCTACCTACGCCGAGGAGCGGGGCATGTCAGAGGTGGATTTGCTGCCCCGGATGGATGAGTGGGAAGTGTTTCCCCGGGAAGCGGTTGCCTGCGCGCTTAAATCTATAGAGCAGGGCGTCGCAAGGGTTAAGCCCAGCCGAGCAGAACTCTACGAGCGGGCATCTGCAATTATCAAGAACGCAAGGGAATCCACCGAGTTGCTCATGAAGCATGGCTTGATTAAGCAGCCGCCAAGCGAAACAGAGCTTCTCAAATAAACCCTTTTTTTCATATTGGTCGATATGAAACGACAAGCCCCGCAAAAAATGTGATGCCGCTGATAATACCTGTATCCAAAACGGATTCATGCCAATCGAATTTGCCACCTGTATCCATCTGCCCACGCATGACAAAGAAGCCTTTGGTCAAGAAATGTTGACTGACTTAGTCAAGAAAGCTATACAGGAATCTTTTTATCCACTTTATTTTGATAGTTTTAAGCATGGGTAAATTAAATAAAATGGCCTTAATTCTGACAATAATCATGATATCTTCCAGCCTGATGTTTGTAGAATTAGCTAATGCTCAGACAATACCTAAACCCTCTATACCTGAATTTACGTTGCATTACATTGATAATTCGTATGATGTGCCAACAACCTACAAAATAGACGAATTTACTGGACAAAAAGTTGTTAATGTAACTGGTACTCACGTTCAAAATATTTCGATTGTAGTCACAATTAAGAACCAAGAATTTAGCGACTCATCAAGCGGTGCCACATACGCCTTGTATTATAACATACGTTATAAGGGTCATTTTGGAGATGATTGGATTGAATTATTTCCTATCATCACTGGCTTTAATTCACGAGAAGCTTATCTTGAAAATGTTTCTTCGGAATTTCTAAGTTCTTTATACCATGATCCTCTTCCTGCATCAGTAGAGCCCCAATATACGGTTGTCCGCATTCCAGCGAATTATGCTTCTGAGGCAGAGGTGGATGTGCAAGTGCGAGCAATGTTTGGATACTCATCAGAAATGTATGAGGCTAGCCTTTCTGCCCCTACATTGGGACACATGGCTTCTGCTATTGAATGTGAAGCTAAGAGCAATTGGAGTCAAACCGAGACAATAACAGTACCAACAAGTTCTGGTTTGCCTTCCGCAAGTCCAACCGTTCCAGAGCTGTCTTGGTTGGCAATGTTGCCTTTGCTTCTTTCCGTCACTGCTGCTGCCATGTTTCTTTGGTATGGGCAGAAGCGGAAAACAGTCGCAGACGCCCCTGCTGATTTTTGCTTCATATGCACATGTGTCTTGGCTTCTCCTAAGTGTGCGTTGCTCCCAGCCGTTGGAGGATGCACATTTGTGGAGCCTATATAATAGGGGCCTATAGAAAAAAATCGCAGCTAAGAGAGCAATCTGTTTTCACAAAAAATAGAGAAAGGTTAGAGTGGAGTTATTTTTACGATGTTGCGTTTTTCTAGCCTGCGCAGGGCATCGAGGCACTCGTCTTTCTTTTCGCCGGTGATGTTGAGGTTCTGCATGATGTCTCTTATCGATACGCCGGGTTTGCCGAAGTTTTCATGTCGCTTGTAGAGGTGCTTAACGATGGATTTCTCGAGCTTGCCACAACGCCACGTTGTATTGCGGATTAAAACAACGATGGTTCGAAGGGTTTGCTCGTTTGATTTTCTACCACGGGATTCTCCCATCTCTCCCCACCATCGATTTTACAGCATCAGTTGATATAAAGCTTTGTTTATCAGCCAAACCAGCGCTTGGCAGCCTCAGAGGACCTTTTTGAGGTAGAGCCCATGCTTTTTACCATAGTATTTTTCCAGTCTACTGAGGGTTTGGTAGCCCAGTTTATGGTAAAGCTTTATGGCTGCGTTGTTGTCTTCGCGGACTTCAAGGTGACATGTGCTTATGCCACGAATTTTAAGCTGTTTTTCGGTTTCATTTAGCATTTTAGCGCCGATCCCCAATCGCCGATATCTTGGCTGCACGTTTATGGTTATGATGTGTCCATATTCGGTTTCGGCGGTTTCGATTTGGGCAATGATGAACCCCGCGATTTCCTGGCCGTCTCTGGCAACCAAAGCGATGGTGTTGTAGTCACTTAGAAGATAGGATATCTGCTGTTTAGTGAAGGCTTCCTCGTCAAAGCAGTCTGCTTCTATGCGGTAAAGTTTATCGAGGAGTTTTGTAGTTGCGGCTTCAATTCTGACTTCTATCATTTGGGACTAATAAGATATTGTCCCGATTTGTTTTTAGTTTTTTCTATACTCCACCATATGATAGCGGTTTCAACACAGATAAGCCACATCAACGCTCACGACATCATCTATGCCTTATAGTTTTTCGGATCCAAAGTAGCAAAGTTGTTGCCGCCAACATGATAAAGGTGACGCACCCGCTTAAGATCATAGCCCGCATCCGAAAAGGCACCTTGCTCAGCGTAAGCCTCCAATATTTTACCCACAAAAATCGTATGGTCCCCAGTGCTGAATTGCCCATCCACCTCGCACTCGATATGCGCAGCGCACTCAGCTATAATCGGGGCTTTAACGGTTTTGGCCGGTGCCGCAGTGAGATTAGCCTTCTTGAATTTATCGAAGCTTCGCCCCGTGAGGCTGCCGCATGAGTAAACCGCCTGCAGAATCTCAAGGGTTGGGATGTTAACGACGAATTCGCCTGATTCCTCGATGAGGGTATGGCTGTGGCGTCCAGGCGCAATGCTGATGGCTAGCAGCGGCGGCTTCTGCGAAGTCGGCATAGCCCAAGCCAGCGTGGTTGCGTTTGGTTTGCCGCTGTTGCCCACGCAACTCACCATCACCACATGCATGGGATGCAGCAGCCGATAAGCGCTGTTTATGTTAACTGGAGTTTTCGGAGACATCAAATCACAAGTAATATTGGCGCTGGCTTGCATTTTTTGTTTTCGCTAATGCTGAATCGCGGGGCGACAGACTTCCTCCATAACAGTAAGCATCGAAGGCAACGCAAAGATAATGTCGGTGTCGCTGATTATGCCTCGAAGTTTTTCATGGCTCACCACGGGCAGATGCTTGATGTGTTGGCGCCTCATCAACTCAGCGGCTTCTTCCACGCTTGCCTCCTCATCGATGGTGACAAGTGGGCTTGAAGCAACCTGCCCCGCTTTTATGGCGCTGACGGGTAAGCCATGCTCAAACCCCCGAGTTAACGCGTCTTTGGAGGTTATGATTCCAACCGGGCGCTCCCCTTCCACCACGATGATTGAGTCTATGTCAAAACTGCTAAACGTCGCGATGACCTCATGGAGGGTTGTGTCTTCACGGGCGACCTTAACGTTTTTAGTCATAATATCCTTAACTAACGTGTTGCCAGACAAAATATTTCACCTAAAAAACTGTCCTGATTCTAGTCTAGCGCTTTGCGGTTTATCAATATTTTCATTTTCAAAAACACACTGCCCTTAGCAGTCGTTTCCCGCTCGCAACTAAGACTTCTTTTGCTTAAAATTGTAGGTTTCAAACAAGCCCAAACCTTAAATTCCTATAATCTTTAACATGTATTAAGATAAACCGTCTAATTTGAGGCATTTGAAAATGTCTGGTAAGGATGATTCTCAAAAACAATTAGAGGAAATCCAAAACAAAATCGCTCTAAACAAGGCAACGGCAGAATTGGTTGAATCCGAGAAGGCGCTTGCCGCTAAAATGAAGGAAAGTACAGCGGCGGAAGAGGAAAAAACCAAGCTTCAAGAGCAAAAGCAACTGATTGACGCCCAGATAGCGCTAAGTGAAGCAAAAAAGACACAGATAACCTCAATGTTGCCTAAAGGGCAAAGCACAGGTGTTGAAGGAGAAATCACCACCACAGCCAACTTTGGCTACGCAACGGAACTTATCGCCTACAAGTTAGTTGAGGAAAACTCGAAAATCATCGCTGATGCAATAAGGGAGAAAGAATTAACCGGCATAGAGAATTTTGAGCCAAGAATCCTGGTGGTGAAGGACCTCAACTTTGCACAAGGTGACTTCCCGCTTTTACTAATTGACGGGTTAATGGATAACTACAATTCATCCATTCTTGCTCAGCTAAAAAACAACGGCGTGGAAATGCCTGCTGAGCCCCAGAAACCGTCGGTTCCCACTGGAAAGCCTCATCGTGAAGTTGCAACCGCCCTGGCTGCTGCAGGGGTCTTATCGGCCATTCCAAGCCTCATTTCAGGAGGGTTAAGCGTGGCTGCAGATGTACTGCGGTTCTTCAAGGGCGATTACAATGTTAAGGGCAAAGAGTTCAGCATAGACGAAGAAGCGCTAATCGCAAGTATCACAGGAAAAATAACCAGTTCTGAGCTCACTGAGTCAGGTAAACCATGGAATGGCAAAGTTATGGTTTGCAATTTTAACTCTCTAACAACCTCAGAGCTAGTTTCGAAGCTAACTGAGCTGCTTAAGCTAAAAATGGAGCTGGATATGTCCGTGGCGAATTTAAAGGCGAAGGTTGCAGAGGCAAAAGCCAAAGGCGACGAAATAACCAAGCTTCAGGCCGAAATCGAAGAACTCACTAAAAAAGCAAAAGCATTGGAAGGCACCGAAAAAGAAAGCATCCAAAAAAGCCTCGACTCAAAAAAACAGGAAAAAACTAGCAAAACCAACGCTTTAAATGAACTAAACAAATCCCTCCAAAACGTAAACAAATCGGTGCTTGATTCCGAGGCGCTGCTCAAATCCTTCGACTCCTTCTTTGCCTCCATCACCGCCTCCACAGATAACAAGCCCTCAATGCTTGTCGATGCCGTGCTAAGAGAATATATCCGATCATCTCACATTTCGCATCTGCTGCATCTTAAAGTGTGCTCTAAAGGCGGGGAAGCCATAACCATCAAAAAGCCCCTCAGCATCGGTGGCGGCGACACCTCTTACATAAGTGGTATAGTTTTAGCGTTTGTTCTGGCTAAGATAACTGGGGAAGTAGAGGCTGCGGGATCCTGCAGTGAGCTTGTCAACATGAATTTTAAATTAGGGTACGGAAAAGATGACGAGAAACCCACATTAAACCGCATCATAACCGCCACTTTACAAACTCCAACTCCCACTGATCCGCCAGCTCAAAATGCCCCCAACTCTGATAAGGGAGGATTTCTCGGATGGATAAGCAAGAAAAGATAGATAGAGAACCCGTCCACTGCATGGCAGTGATTAATGAAAACGATCTGGTGCCCAAATCTTGGCTGGAAATCGGGTGCAACGCAAGCAACTCAGTTGCACGTATATCCGTTTTTAGATATGAGCATGGTTTGCCAGTACAGACACCACTGCCCTACTATGGAACTGGATGGCTGATTGGTCGGCAACACATAATCACTAACCACCACGTGATCAATGCACGTGAAGACGGTGAAAAAAACGCCTCCATTGAAGACTTGGCGCTGCAAGCTAAACATGCAATAGTGCAATTTGATTATAATCCGCCTCTAAGTGAGGGCAAGAAGTTAACGGTTGATTCTCTGCAGACTTTTTGCGAATGCGGTTCAGATCCCGATCTTGACTTTGCTATACTAAAGTTAGCCCAGCCCTTCCGCAGCCCCTTGACGCTCAACCCCACATATCTGAAGCTACATTCTTCACAAAAACAGATTGCGGTAAACATTATCCAGCATCCTGAAGGCGGCAAGCAAATGATTAGCCTGCGCAACAACTCCGCCTGTAGACTCGAAGAGAGTGATCTGCTCTACTACAGTGATACGTTGTTTGGCTCGTCGGGTTCCCCTGTTTTCAACGATGATTGGCAGGCGATTGCTTTACATAAATGCTTCATGGATACCCCAGAACCTCTGATGTATCAGGGGATTCCAGCGTATCAGGTTAACATGGGAACACGCATAGACAAAATCATAGAATACATCAAGACAAAAAGCCCACAGGTTTGGAGCGAAATCAACGCAAACATCACCTAAGTAGCCTAATTCAAGCTGCCTACTTGCGTTTTATGTGGTACTGCTCGATGACGTCTTTGGCTTTCTCGCGGCGTTCCTGATGGGCTTGAAGGAAACGGTTGAGTTTCTCCGCTATGTCTTTTTTGCATTCGCCGCAAAGCATCTCGCCGCCGCGGCACCTCCTCTCCCGCTCCGCCAGCCTGGCGCTGTCCTCTTCGAAGAGGAACACATAGTACTGGAAGATGCTGCAGACACTGGGGTCAGCGCCTTCTTTGCGTTGCTCAGCCGCGGTGCCTTTGCCGCCGGTGAAGGCATTCCAGATTTTCTTCTTCACCACCTCGGGGGAGTCAACAGTGAATATGCTGGTTTCAGGCATCGATGCACTCATTTTTCCGCCTGTGCCTAGACCAGGAAGAAAACGGCAGTGGATTTGGGCTGGTTTGTAGTAGCCCAGTTTCTGGGCGACGTCGCGGGTGACGCGCCAGTAGGGGTCCTGGTCGATGGCTGCGGGGATGAGCGCGGGAACGTTTTCGCCTGTGAGTTTTTTATGGATAAAGCATGGTGCAGCTTGGATGGCGGGCCAGTAAACCCAGCCGATGTTGGTGCTGTCTTGGAAGCCGAAACTGCTGCGGGCAGTGCTATAGGTGATACGCTTGGCAACTTGCAACGTGATATCGTAGAGCAGATCGATGTCAACAGTATCATAGATTATGAAGGTGTCCTCGGGCTTGTAGCCGAGCGCGATTAAATCGAGGGCGTTCTCGTAGCTCCACTTAGAGGTTTCCTGCAGGCCTCGTTCATCGCTGATGAGGTATTTTTCGTCGTCGGTGATTTGAAAATAGAGCCGAGTCTTGAATTTCTGCTGTATGTGCAACGTGAAAATCCATGGCACCAGATGCCCGATGTGCACTGGGCCGCTTGGTCCTCTGCCCGTGTAAAGCACAAATTTTGTGCCCTTATCGTAGAGGTCTAGGACGGTGTCGAGGTCGCGGTGGCTAAAGAAAATCTGGCGCTCTAGCTGCAGATGCAGCTTGTCAGTGTAGCTGGTGACTCGGTCCAGCAGCTCGGGTGTGAGGGGTTGGGTGCCGAATTCTTTGATGAGCCGCTGGTAATCGACTTTGCCCTTGACTTCCCAGGGGGTTACAACCATTTCGTTGTTGTTTTCTTCACCGTTTGGCAGAGACATAGCATTCACGTGGGCTTTGGATGCAAACAAAAAGGCATAAGTCCTATATCTCTTTTGTCAACAAGAAAGGCGTCCCCCCAAAAGCATATGGTACCTAAAGACTAAAACCCCCTTCATCATTAGGCATTGTTGGTTTCGGATTGTCTGGGTTGTTTTGGGCTACTAAAAACCGCCGCTTAGACTGCTTGAAGAAACCGACCGTTTTTGTCCTTTTTATAAGGGGAGGGAGGTAGTGGTGGAGCAGCAGATGCTGCTTCTATGCCTCTCTAAATAGAGGGGTATAGGTCTTTGGATGCAACAGAACAAACAGGTTATTTTTTGCAGGTCTGGGCTTTTTTGATTTCGTCGATGTCGATTAAGCTTATGACGGCGCCGTCGATGCGTTTCTCCTCTGTTATGTAGGGACGCACTCGCAGCTCAAACCATCTGCCGTTGTTGTCCTGCAGTTCCAGCTTTATAGTGGTGAGTTTGGTGATGACTTCAGTTATGAGTTTCTCGATGGCTTTAACCTGCACATTTAGGCGTATGTTAGTGATGGGTCGCCCCACATCAGTGGGAATAAGCCCCAGCGTATCCTGCGCCAGCGGAGTAAAACGGCGAATCCTCAACCCATTATCCACCATAACAATGGGCATATCAATGTTCTTGATGAGGTTAGTTAAGTCATCGTTTAAGCGGGCAAGGTCTGCGTTGCGGTTCTTGAGCTCGTCGTTTAATGTTTTTAGTTCCTCGTTGGTGGATTGCAGCTCCTCCTTGGCGGTTTCCAGTTCCTCGTTGGTACTCTGCAGCTCTTCGTTACTGGACTGCACCTCCTCCATGGCGGCTCGGAGTTCCTCGTTGGTGGCTTCCTGCTCTTCGATGATGGTTTGCAGCGACTGCTTGGTGGAGTCGAGTTCATCGCGGAGTTCAGTAAGTTGCTGGTCTTTGCTTATGCTTTCTTTGGCGGTCTCTTGAGCGCGAGCGGAATCAGCGTGGATAATCTGTCTTGCCAGAGCTTCTCTGAATAGGACCAGATAGAAGCTATCTTCGAAGTTTCGGAGGTGTATAGGTATGATTTCGATGCTTACTGTTTTGGTGTCGCCGTTGGTTCTGAAATCAATGGAGTCGATGGTTATGGTGCGTCCCTCTTTTTTGCTGCGGTATATGCCCGTTTGGATTTCAAGCTTAAGCTCCTCACGGACCATCTTGTTTACGTTAAGGCTTGCTTGACCCGACTCAGGCAGCAGATAGGGCGCCATGTAGCCTCGGAAGATGAGGATGTCAAGGTTACGGTTAACCAGCATCATCGCGGGAACATATCGGGACATAACGATTTTATCTATTTCATCACGGAGAAACGCAAGCGGGTCTCTTTTCTCTGCTTCCCTTGTGGGGTGCTGGCGCGTGGCTGTTTGGAAGGCTTCAAAGCCAAACGTCACCTGCGTGGGCGCCCGTTTTTTGATGAAGACCACGCCTTTCTTTTCCATGGCTCCAAAGAGATCGGTGAATTTGCCCACGCTCTCCGATTCGCCCAAAACGAGGAAGCCGCTGGGTTTGAGGGCGTAGTGGAGGATGGGGATGACTCTTTCCTGGAGGGCGCTGTCAAAGTAGATAAGGACGTTTCGGCAGCAAATCATATCCAGATTAGAGAAAGGAGGATCTTTGGTGACGTCTTGCTTAGCGAAGATGCACATGTCACGGATGAACTTGGTAATTTGGTAGTTGCCGTTGATTTTGGTGAAGTATTTGCGTAGCCGCCGCTCGGAAATATAGGCTTCGATGTTTTTAGCGTATATCCCTTGCCGCGCGCGCTCTACGTTTCGGTCGTTAACGTCGGTGCCAAATATTTGGACTGATTGGTCAGCGATGTTTTTTTCCTCTAAAAACTCCTGAATCGTGACGGCTATAGAGTAGACTTCTTCGCCCGTGGAGCAACCCGGCACCCAGATACGTATGGGGATGTCGCGTTGGCGAGTCTTTATGAATTCAGGGAAAATCTTCTCGGTCATGATGTTGAAGGTTTGGGGTTCACGGAAAAAGCTGGTTACGCCAATTAACATGTCGTCGAAGAGCGCCTGCAATTCCCGCGGATGCGACCTTAGGAACGTAACGTAGTTTTTAAGGTTGTCAATTTGGTTTATGACCATGCGGCGGGCAATGCGTCGGCTGATTGTTGATTCCTTGTAGTGGGTGAAGTCCACGCTGAAGTTGGTTTTAAGCATGGTGAAGATGGCTTTGTTGTATTCTTCTTTGGTGGGCTTGGGCTGGGCGGCGAGGATTTCTGAGCGGATGATTTGGGGATGCTTGGATATGCGGGCGAGTTCTTTGGCGATGCGGTCAGGGGGCAAAATGAAGTACACCGTTTCGGCAGCTATGGCGCTTTGAGGCATACCCGGGTACTGAGCAGTTTCTGGGTCTTGAACAAAGGTAAGTCCCCCCTCGGCTTTTATGGCTTTAAGCCCTTCTGTGCCGTCGGCGCCGGTGCCCGAGAGGATGACGCCTATGGCCTGGGTTTTTCTTGCCACCGCCAGCGAGGTAAGGAAGGCGTCGATGGCTTTGAGGTCTTGGGCGCGGGGATGAAGCTGCAGCGTGTTCTCTATGATGGTCATACTGTTATCAGGTGGGATAACGTAGACTTTGTTAGGCTCAACCTTTATGCCCTGGGTTACTTTATGAACAGGCATCCGGGTTGACCGCGAAAGAATCTCCGTTAGCATGCTTACTTGCCCAGGGGCTAAATGCTGAATTATAACAAAAGCCATACCTGTATCGTCAGGAAGGTTTTCTAGAACAATTTTAAGAGCCTCTAATCCGCCCGCGGATGCACCTATGCCAACTATCGGAAAACTTTTTTCATCTTTTGCCAATTCCTCACTTCCCGACTTAGCATCAATGTTTTCTCGGGGTGGCTCTGCAATTTCAGTTCCTTTTTTGCTTTTCTTGCTCAGATTTAACCCACCATCAGTTAACGTCAAGTTAACGCTTGCCACATGAATAGAATTTATATATAATGGTAGTGGAGTGGTAGAGCTTAAAAGAATTCCTATAATGCTTCTGGACTGCGGGTTACTTGGAAGACGCATTTTCGATTTTCTTGGCTTTGTAAATCATGACCGATTTGGGCTCTTGACGTATGGAGAGTTGGCGGGTTAAGGCAATGTCGTTTAGGTGCCTTCGTGTTTCATCATTAAAGTTTCCAGTCAGGTGAATTCCGTAGCCTTCAATTGGGGAACCTGCAACTTTTGAGGGAGCTATCAGAAAATCGTTGCCCTCCAAGCCGGGGGAACCGTCGACGATTTCTCTGAGCAATTCCACTATTTCGGTCAAATTCATAAAAACACCTAATACTTCATTGGCGTGCAGGGCAATAAATTTTCCCTTGAAACAATGAATAAGTAAAAAATTCGCAGTTTTTTGTTTAGCAAGAAGGATAGCGCATGGTTCGGAAAACCTTAAACACACAATTAACCATTGTTTCATAAGGCAAAATTTGTGTCTGCGGTTAACAGAATAATCTTTGAATGCACAGATACGGCTCTGTCGAGCTTTGAGTTTGCAGACAAGACAACATTCTACGAGTACCTTAAACGTAAGTATAGTTTTAATTTTGAAGAATTCGCCATCCGCTTCGACACAGTCCACGAGGCACTCCGGGACGTTTATGGGGCTAACCATTACAAAATCGAGCGGATGATCATCCGAACCCTAAACAGCCAATCTAGAAAAGGCACCTATGAGCACTCCGATGAAGTAGCTGCCTTCGGTTACTTAGTCAATATTTTTATGGCGGAAGCCGAGAAAAATCTGGAACGCCAAAGAAAAAGAGAAGAAACTGCAACTTATGCTAAGCATCTTGAAGAAAGGATAAAGGCAGCTGATGAGAGGCTTAAAGACAGCGAACGACTGGCGGCAATCGGTCAAACCGCAGCTATGGTGGGTCATGATATCCGCAATCCCCTGCAAGCTATCGTGGGCGAGCTTTATTTGGAGCGAGAAGAAATCGCTATGCTTCCAGAGGGGGACAGCAAGAAAAACCTGCTGGAAAGCCTCCGGTCAGTTGAAGAGAACATTTTCTACATCAACAAGATTGTGGCTGATTTGCAGGACTTTGCAAAACCCATTAATGGAGTGAAAAAAGAAAACGTAGATGTTAACCAAGTGATTTCTGAAGTCATGACCATAGTACCCATCCCCGAGAATCTTTTTGTGGAAATCATGGTGGAAAAGGAGGCGCTTATCATTGAGGCAAATTTCGAGATGCTCAAACGCGCCCTCTCAAACCTTATCATGAATGCGGTACAAGCCATGTCCAACGGCGGCAAATTAACCATTAGAGCCCACGCGGATTCCGACTTTGCCGAGATTGATGTGGAGGACACTGGAGGAGGGATATCTGATGAAGTTAAAGATAAACTCTTCAAGCCCCTCTTCACCACCAAAGCCAAGGGGCAGGGGCTGGGGTTAGCGGCGGTGAAGCGGCTGGTGGAGGCGCAGAGCGGAAAAATAGGGTTCGAAAGCCAAAATGGCAAGGGCTCAAGATTCTTTATCCAACTGCCCGCCAGAACCTTCAAAGCGCAAAGCTAATGCGGTGCACGGTTTGTTTGGGGCAAAAAGTTCAGCTGGGCAGACCAAGCCGTGTGCTGACTAAGAAGTGACGGAAAAAGTTAGCAGGTGGGCAACGCCTTCTCCTTTGTCAGCAGCCGGATCCGCCCAACTCGTTGGCTATCCCTTGCATTCCAAATAAAGGCTAACCCGATTTTGGGATATAAAGAAATGTGGTTGCAGCTTGATGTAACAGCAACCAAGTTCTCAGGGAGCAGCAATCAAAGAGCCCTTCTGCTAAATGGGAATACGAAAAAAATCTAAGCGATTGAATTGATATGAAACATGCAATTTATTGATTCTCCCCTTAAGTATGGGTTCGCTTTTTTAATTATCCCTGTCAGTGAAAAGAATATATATTATCCTTCAAGACAGGATACTGGGGATGCCCGTGAATCGCAAGGACGCCGTGGCATATCTAAAAGAACTTTTAATCCAATGCAAAGAAATGTCACCCGAAGCCGTTACATTTCAGGCCCAAAACCAAAACACCACAGACTACAGAGTACTCATCAAAGGGTCAATGAATTCAACCGACAAAGCCGCAGTCAAAGAAATCGCCAGAAAATACAGCTACCAAATCAAAGAAGACTTCGACAGCATCGAAATCTACAACTTCAGGTCTTAAAACCACAGCCGCCAAGGAAAAAAAATAATCTTGTTGTCTTAACCCAACAACAAACCCGGATGCCAGTAAGCAATCAACTCTTCACTGTTTTCAACCAAGCCACATATGCATCCGCGAGTTTCTGGGGGCTCTCAAACACGTGCACATCCTCCATTGCCTCCAAAACGCGCACTTGAGCCGCCTCTTCCTTGCGCACTCGCAGCTTCATGTCTTTGCCGTTGGGCAGCTTGGTGTAGATAACGCTTTCTTTGTAGTCTACAGGCATAATCCAAACCGGCACATAGGCTTTAAGCGCCATAAGCGCGGCGTTAGTTAGCAGGGTATCGCTGATGCTGTTAACGATTTTTGCCACCGTGTTAGAGGAAGCAGGCATTATCAGCAGAAACTCGTATCGGCCGCTCTGCACCATACCAGCCAGGAAAGGCACGTTAGAATTCACTTCAACAATGACTTTAGGGAAACTCGCTTTGAGCTCCTCGTCGAGGCGATAGAATTTTAGCATGATGTCGGCGGCCTTGGAGATGTAGACGTCAATGTCCACTTTTCCCTCCGAGGCGGCTTTAAGCTCCTTCATGGTTGAAACTATCTCCGCGATTTTGTCGCCGGCGCCCGTTATTCCCCAGGCGACCTTTAGTTTTTTTTGTTTCTCTGCCACAGTTATCCCTACTTTTCTTTTTTACCGTAAAGCTCCAAGTACTCAGCGAAGCGCTTCACCGTCTTGCGCAGACTCCGCAGCCCCTCCTCATCTGCCTTCACGCCCTCAAGCGTGTCTTTGCTCCAGAAGTTCGCGCCTAAATTCGCGCCGAAGGGTCCCCCGCCGACTGGAATCATGCCGTTTATGACATAGAAGGTGTGGATTTGCCAAAGCGCCAGCTCCTGGCCGCCAGCGCGGTCGCCGCCCACCGTTAAGCCCATGCCGACTTTGCCTTTAAAGAAATCCTTATCCGCCGCCACCAACGCTCGGGTTCGGTCCATAACTGTTTTAAGCTGAGCTGAGACGCCGCCGTTGTAGACGGGAGTCGCCAGGATTATGCCGTTAGCTTTCGCGAGGAGCTCGTAGAGTTCCTCGAGGTCATCTTGGTAGGTGCAGACTTTGTTGGTTAAGCAGAAATCACAGTGTTGACAGAACTCCATCCATTTCCCGCGTACCGTCCAAAGCTGGGTTTGGTAGCCCCGTTCCCTAAGCATCGACAGCGCCTCCTCAAGAACATGCTCGGTGGCCTGATGCCTTGGGCTGCCCGATACACCTACAATCATAACAATCAATCAAACTAGATGCTCAGCCAAATTAAAGCTTATCCCAAACGCAAACACACCATGCGTAGCTGTACATGAGCAATCACACAGCTTTAAGTCTAAACAAAGCCACTGTTGATTGAAAACAAGTCTTCTTTTGGAGGTGCATTTTTTGGTTAAGGTTTACGATGAAAGCGGAAAAAAACAGGAGTTTGACCGCAACGAAGTTCAAGAAAGCCTCAAAGCTGCAGGGCTTCCCCCGCGGGTCGCAGAGGAAGTCGCCGAGCGCGTGGAGGGCAGGGTCGAGGATGGATGGTCAGCAAAAAAAATCCATGAGGAAACCGATGTGGAACTGCGGCGTCTCCAAGATGACATCGACAAGGCACACGCCAGTTATAAGGGCGCAGAATCCATGGGCGCCTACAATGTAGGTGAAACACGGTTTGCACGGGAGAGCGACAGCACCCCCGGTGCGCAGCCGCGTTCAGAGACAAAGGTTGAGTGCCGAAACGTAGAGAATGCAGAAAGTTAAATTTAAAAGAGAAAACTAGTGGGGAGAAGAGTAGGTTTACTCGTTCTCGAAATATTCTTCTGGCTTTGGCGGAATCGGCGATAGGCCTCTGCGTTCGCGGATCTTCTTAACGGTGTCGGCTTGCATCTGCTCTGGAACGTATGCCCACCTGCTAAACTGGGTAGCCCAGAAGGCGCGTCCCTGTGTGCTGCTGCGCAATTCATCGGCGATACCGAAGCTTTCAGACACCGGCATTTCTGCTTTAACGGTGATCATGTCTTCTTCACTGGGCATATCGATGATTTTGCCGCGGCGTTTGTTAAGCAAGGTGATGACGCTGCTGACGAATTCGCTGGGGACTTTGCATTCAAAACTCATGATGGGTTCAAGCAGCTTGGGGTCAGATAGGAGTATGGCGCAGTAGATGGGTCTCCAAGTCATGGGGATGGCTTGTGCGGGGCCGCGGTGGACTGGGTCCTCGTGGAGGGTGATATCTTCCAAGTTGATTTTCAGACCATACGCAGGCTCTTTCGCCAGTGGACTGGTGTGGACTGCTTCGCGGAACCCAGTTTTTATGTGGTCGAGGATTTCTTCCACGTACTGGCGTCCTTTGATGCGGTTGACAAGGATGTTGTTTTCCTCAACAGCCACAGCGCCCTTTGCTTCGTCTGCGTCCCAGCCGAGCGCACGCAGAGTCTTGGTGCGTTCATCTCTGCTTTGCATATCAGTGATTTTCTCGGATTTGATGGCTTCAATGATTTCGTCAGATAGTTTCTCGATGGTTATCCAGAGCTTGTTGTGTTTGTTGGGGCTTTTACCCATGATAGCTGGGCCCTTGTAATCGTGGCTGATGGTTTCTCTGAAGATAACGATGGGTTTGCTGAGTTTGACTTTAAGGCCTGCTTCTTGCATGCGGTAAGCGGTGATTTCAAGGTGGAGTTCGCCCATGCCTGAGAGGAGGAATTCACCTGATTCCTTGTTCATGGTAAAGTGCAGGTTGGGGTCTTCGGTTGTGAGTTTATGCATGACTTTGTCGAAGAGCGGTAGGTCTTTGACATCCTCTGGTTCAACAGCTACGGTGACGACGGGGTCAGAAACATATTGTAAGCCTTCAAAGCTGTGGATTTCTACGCCTGCTTCACCGACGGTTTCGCCCACGTGCAAAGCTGGTAGCCCTGAGATGGCGCCGATGTTGCCTGCTGGAACACGGTCGATGAAAACGCGGTCAGTTGCCATACTCATGAATACCTGCTGAATAGTGCCTTTCTGTCCGGCGCTGACCAACTGGACTTCTTTGCCTTTGGTGATTGCGCCGCTAAAGATTCTGCCGATGGCAACGGTGCCGCTGTGAGGATCCACTTCGATGGTGGAGATGCACATGAGCAGAGGGGCGTTGGGGTCAACTTTTGCCATGCCGACGCCGACTGCGCTTTCTGGGTCGCCTGGCCAAATCTGAGGCTGCCTGTAAGGTTGAGCTATCAGCGGGTTAGGAAGATGCTGGCAGAACATGTCAAGGATAGGCTCGGGCAGGGGCGCTTTTTTGCTGAGTTCATCGACTTTTCGGCCGACGTCAGTTGGGTCGCCGCTGTAGGCGTCGATGATGTCTTGGAAGCTGACCTTCTTAATTTTCATGTGGTCAAGGTTAAGTCCCCATTTGTGTAGGGCTGAGCCGAAGGCAACGCGGCTGTCCTCGATTCTGACTTGCCAGTCCTTCTTGTGCTCTGGAGGGGCATACTTCTCGATTAGGGTGTTGACTCGGAGAAGAATCTTTGCGAATTTCTTCTGGATTTCCTGGGGGGTAAGCTTGATTTCTTTGATTAAGCGGTCAACTTTGTTAATGAATAAGAGGGGTTTAACGCGTTCACGTAGCGCCTGCATCAGCACAGTTTCGGTCTGGGTCATGGGTCCCTCCACCGCGTCCACGACGACGAGCGCGCCGTCGACTGCCCTGAGGCTGCGGGTGACCGCGCCTGAGAAGTCGATGTGTCCGGGGGTGTCGATGAGGTTAATGAGGTAATCTTGGTTGTTGTAGGTGTGGACGAGGCTGACGTTTGAGGCGAAAACGGTCATTTGCCTCTTCTGCTCAAGATCCCAGCTGTCCAAGAAAAGCTTCTGCCCAGCGGTCTGGGTGCTAATGATGCCTGCGTGGGCAAGGAGGCTGTCAGATAAGGTAGTTTTGCCGTGGTCCACGTGGGCGATGATGCTGGTGTTGCGGATGATCGTGGGATTATTCATCAGTTTTACGATTTCGTCTGTTTGTCTATATCGCGCCATAACTATGCATTCTCCGTTTTACATGAAATTTTACTTTGAAATGCTTGTCTATTAGTTATTTTAAGCATTATTTTGTCTCTCATGAAATTGGTAAGACTACATGGAAATCTAGTTTGTAGCCTATTAACTTTATGGCATTAATCTCCGAAACAACGGGAGATGGAACATATACGTAAATCTCATATCGGTGTCTGTGCAGTATCCAGAATTGCCCTGACGCTTTGCGGGTGTCTAGCCGTGGAAGCGGTTGGCTGGACTTTGCAAGTTAGTGAAGTCTGCTTCGCAAAAACGGATAAATGGTCTCAATTTTCATTTAAACAAAAAAACGGAAGCAAAATAAAGGGGAGAATCTAGTGCACAATATAGCGATTGCAAACAATTCGGTCTTGAAGCAGGCGTTTTCGCGGCTAAAAGAGGCGTCGGTTCCGATTAGTTTAAATGCCACATTAATCAATAAGGCAAAAACAACCTGCAATAACAGCACTATATCTAAATGCTGAGGATACAAATGCGGCATCAAACGGTTTCACGACAAAATCAGTATGCGTTGGTCCATAACTCCACCGCTTCATTCGTCCATTTCCCCACTCGAGTTAACGATAACTCAGTGGTCTTCTAGGTTTCGGCGGTTATATACTTGGAAAAAGCTGCATCTATGCCGATTGAGGGAGTTTTCGACGACCTAAAAACGTCGCCTGAAGGTTTAAGCAGCCAAGAAGCTAGACTGCGCCTCAAAAAGTACGGCTACAACAAACTCACCGAGCGCCGCCAGCTTCCCTATCTCACCAAATTTATCAAGCACCTCCGCGACCTCTTCGGTATTCTGCTGATATTCGCTGCGATCCTGTCTTTCCTAAGTGACAGCCCCTCGTTGGGCGTCATCATTTTAGCCGTGGTTTTCGTTAACATAATCATCAGCATGTTCCAAGAGTCACGCGCTGAAAAAGCAATGGAGACACTCAAAAGCTGGATGCCTGAGTACGCCAAGGTTATGCGGGATGGTGAACTCAAAAAGATTTCAGTCAGAGAAATTGTGCCCGGTGACATCATTCAGCTTGAAGAAGGCGACCGCGTACCAGCCGATGCACGCTTAATCGAAGCCTTTGACCTGTGGACAAACAATGTACCCCTAACAGGTGAATCCGAGCCTCAGCCTCGATCGCCCGAAACGGTCAAAACCGTCGAGAAAGCCTACCTCTACGCGCCCAACCTAGTCTTCATGAGCACCAGCGTCGCGAAGGGACAGGGCAAAGCAGTCGCCTACGCAACGGGGATGGCGACACAATTCGGCAGAATCGCAAGCTTAACCCAAACCATACAGCAAGAAGACAGCCCCTTACAGAAAGAAATCGCATCGATGGCAAAATTCGACTTCATCGTCGCAGTCATCGTGGGCATCGCGTTCTTCATTGCAAGCTATCTGTTCCTAAAGGTGCCTCCAGGAACCAGTTTCCTTTTCATGATCGGCGTCATGGTTGCCTGCGTCCCCGAGGGCTTACAGGTCACCGTTTCCAGCGCCTTAGCCATTAACGTGCTCAAGATGGTTAAACAGAATGTGCTGGTCAAACGCCTCTCGGCAGTGCAGACATTGGGCAGCGTCACTGTGATCTGCACCGACAAAACCGGCACCATAACCAAAGGCGAAATGACCGTTAACAAACTCTGGGTTAAAAACCGAGTTATCGAAGTTTCAGGCCTAGGCTACATGCCAGTAGGCGACTTCACTATAAACGGGGAACCGCTGCAGGCCGGTGAAACTAAATCTCTAGATAAACTCCTTGAAATTGCCGCTCTCTGCAACAGCTCAAAAGTCTGCGCCCCCACTGACCGAAATCATAACTGGAGCGTCATCGGCGACCCAACTGACGGCGCCTTGCTTGTTGCCGCCTTAAAGTATGGGCAAAACATCGACGAACTCACCAACGAAAAGCCCACGGTTGACATTTGGCCGTTTAGTTTCGAGCGGAAACGCATGAGCACCATTCATGCCCTCAACGGTGACGTGTTGGTTTTCACAAAGGGCGCACCAAGAGTCCTGCTGGAACTGAGCAATCGGGTTTTGGTAGATGGAAAAGAAGAGGTAATGACGCAGGAAACCATAGATGAGATAGAAGCCAAAATCAACGAGTTCGCAGCAGAGGGCTTGCGGGTCATCGCCATGGCTTACAAACGCATGCCCAAAGAAGCCTACCATAAAGGTGTAGACGTCGAGAAAGAACTGGTCTTTGTTGGAATAGCCGCGATGCGTGACCCGCCTAGAATAGAAGTCAAGGATGCCGTGCTTAAGGCAAAGCGGGCAGGCATAAAAACGGTTATCATCACAGGCGACTATGGTCCCACAGCGGAGGTCATCGCCCAGGAAGTAGGTATCGTCCAGAAAGGCGAATGCAAAGTAATCACAGGCGTCAACTTGGAAGAATTGAACGACCAAGCCATAGCTGACGAGGTTAAAAAGGGAAACGTGATTTTCGCCCGGGTTTCGCCCGAGCAGAAACTTCGCATTGTCAAGCTACTTAAGAAAAGCGCCGAAATTGTAGCGGTAACCGGTGACGGTGCCAACGATGCTCCTTCGCTTAAGGAAGCCGACATAGGCGTCGCCATGGGCGCGTCAGGCACTGATGTTGCTCGGGAAGCCGCAGATATTGTTCTGCTCAATGACAGTTTTGCATCCATCGTTAAAGCCGTCGAGTCAGGCAGAGCCATCTACGAGAACATCCGCAAATTCATCGTTTACGTCTTCTCCCATAACATGGCAGAGCTCATCCCATACGTTATATTCGCAGTTTTATCTACAAGCGTTTTCGCGATTCCGCTACCGTTACTGGTGGTGCAAATCCTCGTCATTGACCTCGCCATAGACGTCATCCCCAGCTTAGCGTTGAGCCGTGAGCCGCCTGAAGCAGGCATCATGGAGGAGCCGCCAAGAAGCGTCAAAGAACGACTCTTCACAGGCAAAGTTTTCGCGCGTTCGCTCTACATCGGTTCCATCATCGCCGTAGGAGCCCTCTATGGCTGCTTGAGCACATGGATGATGGGCGGCTGGCAGTTTGGTATGCCGCTGGCAGCAAACGACCCCCTCTACATACATGGTGTCACCATGACGTTTGCGGGCATAGTTGTTGCGCAGGCAGGGAACGTTTTAGCGTGCCGAACCAGCAAGCAATCCATCTTCAGGGCCAGCCTCGCCAAGAATAAATGGATAATATGGGGCATAATCGCGCAACTCTCCATACTAGCCGTGTTAGTCTACGTGCCGCTGCTGCAGGGTGTATTCGGCACTACGGGACTGAACTTGATGGATTGGCTCTATCTGCTCTTGCTGCCGTTGGCTGTGGTCTTCGCCGAGGAAATACGTAAGCTGGTGGTGCGTAAATTCTTCACCAAGACGGCAACTGCAACAGCCAAGTCCGGCGAGAACTAAACCCCGAGAATAGGGGGTAACCTTCCTTTATTGATCATTAAGAACTGGCGAGATTTGTTTCAACAGCAGAAAACTTTGAAGGCAATTATAGGTTAACAGGTGCAGCGTGCACCCAAAAAATTCGGAAGAGAGAGGGGGGTAAAGGGAATCTGTGGATGCACGCTACATGGTCATTGGCTTCTCAGGTGCTGATGGAAGAGTATTCCAAGCGTTTTTCGGCTTCGATTGTAGTTTGTCTGCGCCTTAAAAGAGGGCAGAAGCTTCTGTGTTGCGCGACTGGTGATGAAGACTGAGCCGCCGCTTTGCAGATGCATTTTTACTTTGCTGAAATCAACGTTTTCGGCTTCATGGACCTCTACGTTTTGGCTGCTGTCATTGTCGAGTAGCAGTACCTGATATATAGGAGCGGTTTTTTTGTTTGACTCTGTCAAAACGTGGTCTTCCTTTCAGTGTTTGAGAGCATTCTATACTGTATTTAAAATATGTTTAAAGCTATGTGACTGCGCGTGCACTACAACAAGCAACAGTTCATCTAAGCACGAAATCGAGAATATGGGGGTCCAGCAGGTTTTTAACGACTAAATCAGGATTTGCGGAGGCAAGTTCCTCGCCGCCGTAGACGCCGGTTGTAACCGCCACACAGTTCATCCCAGCGGATTTGGCTGCTTTAACCCCGAAAATCGAGTCCTCAAAGACCACACAGGCACTCGGATCCGCCTTTAACTGCTCGGCGGTTCGGAGGAAAATCTCGGGGTCAGGCTTAGAGCGGCTAACTGCCTCAACCGTTAAAACCGCATCGAAGCAGTCCGCTAAACCCTTAACCTCAAGCAGATGCATGATGACTTTGCGGTTATTCATCGACGCCAACCCCACCTTCACTTTGCCCTGAAGCGCCGCCAGCAGCTCCCGTGTGCCCTCAAACAGCGCAACCTCGTCGGCTAGCTGAATCTGGATTTGGCTTTTGCGTTCAACAAGCTGCTTAACCACTTTCTCATCTACCCGCCTGTTAGCTGCTTCAAGAATGGCGCGGAAAGTCTCCGCTGCACCAATGCCGATTCTGCGTTCGATGTACTGTGTGGGGACGGTTAGGCTGATTTCTTTGAGTGCCCGCTGGAAGGAAACCACGATTGCAGGTCTTGTATCTGCTAAGGTGCCGTCCCAATCAAAAATTGCCGCGTTAAACATGGCTGGGCCTATGTGAGGTTGAGTTTTTCTCGGATGGTTTGGCTTTTTTTGGTGGCTTCTTCGATGGCTCGTATCATGGCGGGTCGGATTTGGCTCTGCTCGATCTGATAGATGGCTTCGATGGTTGTTCCGCCGGGGGTGGTGGTCATGTCTTTTATTTTTGCGGGGTCAAGCTGCATGTCGGTGACGAGTTTGCCTGTGCCCATCACGGTTTGTGCTGCGCAGTTTTGGGCGATGTTACGGGGCAAGCCCACTTTCAACCCTGCGTATGTGAGGGCTTCGATGATGATGCTCATGTAGCCTGGTCCGCTTCCGCTGACCGCTGTGATGGCATCCATGTATTTCTCGTCAACCTCATCGCAACTCCCCATCATGCCCAGCAATGTGCGGACTTTTTCTTTGTCGGCTGAGGTGACGTTTTCGGTGCAGCAGAACGCCGTGTAGGAAGCCTGAACCATCGCGCAGAGGTTAGGCATTATCCGCACGATTTTTGCGTCGGAAGCATGCTTTCTAAGGAAACTCAGGGGCACCGTGGCTGCGACGGATATGACTAGTTTGCCCTTGATTTCGCCTTCGATTTCCTTTAGCACCTTAGCTACGTCAGCGGGTTTAACGATAACGAAAACTATGTCGGCGTGTGCGGCGGCAAACAGGTTATCTGTGGAAACGCCTATACCCAGCGCTTCGAGTTCCTTGAGCTTCTCAACAGCGATGTCGACGGCTGTGATTTTGCCGCCGTAGCCGCCTTTATGGAGGCTCTTGATTATGGCGCTGCCCATCATGCCTGCGCCGATAACTGCGATTCTGTCATTCATGACTATTCACTACTTAACTGTTAGAAACAGCGGTTTCGCCTTTAAACTTTTGTTGCAGCAAGACTGCGCATGTATGAGCTTCGGATTAAAAGCGCGCCGAGGAAAACTGCTACTAAGCCCCCAATTATGAAAAAGTACAAGACAGGTTCATACTAGCCTACGCTGGATTGCCGGTAGAACTGTTTTACTAAGTTAGCGGAGCCGAGTGCAGTAGCAATAAATCCGCCAGTCATTAACCCGTTGCCTATACGGGCGGAGGTATCTTTTCTCGCCATCCCTTCTCTGACGGTTCTGCTGAAGTAGCTTAGACTGCCCAGCACCAGCATGGATAAGCCCATGATGGTAATTAGGGCTCCAGTGGCAATTAGGAAAATCATGTCATTGAAGCCAGATGAAAAGATGCTTACCTGTAAGCCCTCAGATTCCAAATAGCTGATCTGCTGATAGTATAAGCTGTTGAGGGCTAAAGCTATGAAAATTCCCACAACGAACAAAGCCACACCTACGCCTAACGTAAAGCAATTGACAAATTAGACTCGGGCTTACCTTTCTCAGCGTCAGCGCCTTGGCTTTGGGGTAGCTGCGATTTCACAGCGGCACCGCATCTACCACAGAGCCTGTCATCCAACGCTATTTGTACGAAATAGTTAAGGCAATGCATCTTCTCAATAGCGCATATCTAATTGAGGTATCTTAAGAATTTATGCTCAAAACCCAAGTACTGCTTATTGAGCGGCGAGTTTCCGAAGAATCTTGTGTAAGTGTAATGCTGGGGCGTCGGTTTTTATGCCCCTTGGGTTGAAGTGGGTAAGCACAGCTTGAAAACCTGACTGCTGCAGGGCAGAGAGGAAGGTTTGGTTTGCGGGGGCGGGCAAATCGAGTTTTCCACTGAGTTTATCGATGACGTAGTAGGTTGGGGGCATTGTGGCTTCGGCTTTGATTAGCGTGAGGAGCTTGGCGATTTTTGCGTGGTTCCTAAATGCGGCAGTTTGGTTTTCCAGCTGCATTTGCTCCACGAAGGCTTCATCCGCGATTTTCCCCGTCCAAAGCGGCCCTGCCCAATCCATGCGCGACCCGCATTCATGGCACGTGGGGCAGCCGAAGAGGCTGTGGGCGATTTCGCGGTGCATACAGCTAAAGCAGTTAAGGATGTAGCCGACGCTTTTGAGGCTCTCATCCGCGCGTTTGGCACCGTAGCCTATTTGGGCGTAGACGCGGATGTAGTGGTCGCTGCTGTGACTGAACAGAATCTGGATGCCGACATCCTGCTTTGCCGCAGCCGCCGCCATGCTACCCGCTAAAAGCCGAACCGCCAACTCATGGCAGTACTCGGTGCGCAATGGCTTGCCACCATACTTGCGCAGGCAGGCTTTTGCGTGGACGCCACAGAGGGGCGCGAGATCCGTCGCCGTCGCCGCCAGCAACCCCTTGTTTTTGAGGGCGCGAAACGCCGACTCCAAATACGGCGCGGGGGTGCCGAAGGGGTCGATGTCGATTGCATCGAAGCGTTTCTTGGGCGAGGCATGGTGGATGAGTGTGCGGTTGGCGTCGCTGTGCTTGAGCGTTATTTTTTCTTGAAGCTGGTTTAATTCTATGTTGTGCTGGGCAACTTCAACGGCTTTGCTACTGATGTCGCCGATAAGCACCTCTGCACCGTCGACTTCTGCGGCATAGCGGATGCCGCGGATGCCTTGGCTGGCGAGTGGCTCACAGATGGTTACGTCGTGGCCGATCATGTGGCGGTAGGCTCTGAGCGCCAGCACGGAGAGGTCGCGGTTGAACTCCATGACGGGGTTATAGAAGACGGGGGCTTTGGAGGGCGCGTAGTCGCTGGGGGTTACGCCGTAGGCTTTAAGGTCAGGCACCAGCACTTGCACTTTGCCTTCCCTGATGACTTCGGATGGAAAATCCGCGCTGTAAGCGTTCTCTGCTGTCATATTCTGCCCCGCGATGCTATCAAACTATTTTATCGCCATATTAGATTTCTGGTTGGGTAATCGGGTTTATTTGGTAAAGCATAGCTTTCTTAATCAAGTTGGCGGGTACAGGGTTGAGGGTGAATGCCGCCTCAGACAAGATACCTCAATAGCAAATCCGACTGATTCTAACCCAGAAAAGTCAGCACCATTACCCTGCGTGGGTTAGCGCCAAAGGTGGCTTGCGTTGAAATCTCGCTGAAATTGCCTGAAGCATAGATTTGCACAAAAATTTCCTGAAGATTTAGTGTAGTATTATAGTATGGAGTGGTTCCTCCGTTTTCGTAGGCGAAGAGGTACTTAACATGGTTTTGTTTGCAGAGGCCGATGAGTTCGGTTATGTTGAACTGCGGCGTATAGGTATCGACGGGCTGCGCGGGGTATTGGCTGACACGGATTTGGTCGTTGCCGTTTTTGGCAAGGTAGAAGCGTATCATGTCTTGGCTGAAGAAGTTGAAGGGGCAGAGCACCAGGATGGACTGGTTATTCTGCATTTGGTTCATAGCGTAGATTGTAGCGGGCTCCAACTTGATTTGGATATCAAAATAGGATTCCACCGAGTAAGTTTCATAGATGCTGTAGGCTACTCCACCGGCAACCAAAACCGCCAAGCCAGCCGCCGCCACCTTACGCAACCGCTTACGCTCCAAGCGCGCGCTTGTTTTCCAGCCGCCGATTTTGCCCAACAGGAACATAATGAAAGCGGAGGCTGCGATTGCTAAGGCGGGAAACAGCGGCAGCACATAACGCCACTCCTTGTTTGTGATTAACGTGAAGAAGAGGTAGATGCAGGCAAACCAGATGAGGACGAATTTGTCGGCACTTCGGCGGCGCAGCAATAGAAAAACCAGCCCAGCCAACCCCAGCCCATATAGGACGATGGAGATGGGGTGGAAGCTCTCGTAGGGCCATGCCACATCTATGAGGTAGAATATGGGCGCGGGGAAGCGGCTGCTATACGCCAGTTTCTCGGGGTTACCCACCTGCAGGGCATAGAGCCACTGGCTAAAAAGCGCCGACGCATACACTTGATAAGCCGCAGCAGCCCAAGGCACCACAACCACCACCGCTGAAGCTATCAGCAACGCAAACCGCAAAAAAGCCCGCTTAAGCTGTCCCCTCGCAAGAAACAGCAAACTCACCGCCATAACCACCAGCGCCACAACCATCTGGTACTTAGCCAAAACGCCCAGTCCAACCGCTACTCCAGCAAAGAAAACGTAGCGGTCCTTTTTGGTCTGCAGCCACTGGTAGAAGAGAAACAGGGAGAGCAGGATAAAGAAGAGCAGCATGGTTTCCAGCAGCGCCATCCGCGACAGCCAAAAGTAGCCGGGCATAACTGCCAGCAGCACCGCGGCGAGCAGGGCGGTTTTGGAATCAAACATTTTTTGGGTAAGTTCAAAGACCAGCCAGAGCGCAAGAACCCCGAACAGCACCGAGAGCAGCCTTGCCGAGAAGAGGCTTATGCCTAAGGCGCTAAAGGAGAGGGCGGTTAGGCAATCGAAGAGGGGCGGGTAGAAGGCGGTGTCGATGAAGCTGCTGTAGTTTCCGGATTGCAGAAAAAGGGCGCCGTTGAGGTGGACAACTTCGTCCCATTCTAAGGGGTAATGCTGGGTGCAGAGCAGCAGAACAGCGCCGTAGACTAGGGCGAAGAGCAGGAATGCCACTCGCCACTTGGTTAAGGCAGCTTTCAGCCGAGAAACTCCAGAGGGGTTACTTGTTTGGGTAATCATGGTCTCAGCGGGGCAGGTAGTGTTTACCATTCCCACGGCTTGGGATATAAAACCTTTCAACATAAAAGCAAACCCTAAAGCTCTCTGCCTAAAAGCAAAAAGCAGCCCAGCCAGCACCAAACCAAAACCCAGCAGCTGAACCGCCATAAGGGGGCTTTGGCTATTCAGGGGGGCAGGTGTTGAGAATGCGTAGCCGTAGTCGACGTTGGGTTCCACGCGGTACTGCAAATAGTCGCGTTGGGATACCATGTTTGTTGAATTTATGCTTGAAAGTAAAGCGGCTGCAAGCAGAAGCACAGCGGCTACTCCAACAAAAGCCATCGGCAGCCGACGCTTAGGAAGCATAGGTTTAGCTGAAGAAAGAAGAGTTGATCCCTTTACCGCCAGAGAAGCAGCCAGCAACACAAAGAAGGGCAAAGCTTGGTATTCATACTTGACTGCGCCGATATAGGGAATATTTAGGTTCAAAACGGCGCCTAAATAGGTGTTAACACCCAAAACAGCAAGCACCGCCAGCACACACGCTAAATCAGCCGGAGATGATTTAGACAAATCCCGTCGAAACCAAAACCCAACTACCAAAGAAAACGCCGCCGCAGCCAACACATACAAGCCTAAGCCGTAGTTCACCATAAAGTTGGCGGCAAAAAACGGCGAGGTAACCACACCCGTGGCGGCAGGGACTGTGTTTGAGAAGTCGTTGTGGACAAAAACTGAAAGCAGCGAACGCCCCAAAACCCCCTGATACCAAAGCAGCGCAAACGCAAGGGTAGGCAGCGCGAACGCCGCTAACTTGGCAGAGGCCCGTTTTGCATCCCGGGGTTTTGAGTGAAGATAGAATATTAGCAGGGGGATCAGCGCGAATACTGCATAAAACTTTGTCATGAAGCCCGCGCCAAAAAGAAGCCCCGCTGCCAAAGCAAGTTTAAGGCTGTCTCTACGAATAGCCAAAACGCCCACGTAGAGGCTGAGCAGACTAAAGAAGAGGCACTGAGCGTCTATTAGAAAGATGCGGGTCAATGCAAGGTGCCAGGGGTTTAAGCTCAGAAGCGCCGCGGCAAAGACCCCCGTGGATCTACTGAAGAGTTCTCTGCCCAGAAAGTAGATTACAGCAACGCAAGCCAGCCCGAAAAAAGTAACCGCCCCTACACCCACAGTCATCGAGGTCCCCAATGCCCTAAACAGCAGCCCTTCAAGGTAGTAACCCAGTGGCGGCTCGTCGATGACTGCGCCGAAGCCCTCAACGTAGGGTACGCCCATCTTTACCACGTTGGAGGCGGCTTCGAACTCAAGTTGGGTATCCCAAGTTTGGTAGGGCCCCATCGAAAAGGCAACCAGCGCAGCTCCCAACAAAATCAGCGAAAGCGGCGCGTAATCAATTAAGCCTCTTTTGAAGCAAACCACACCTAGCAACCAACCCTCCCCAGTCGTTTATGCCACTCAATAGCTAACTGCCCGCTAGTAGCATGCATTTCAGCGGCGAAATATATTTTACGCAAATTACCCCTATGGAGGCGAATTTAGAAACGCCTAAATCATGGGCGTCCTGTTCTATCTTGATTTGTATGCCCTACAACGAGCTTCGCAAAGATTACCTTCTCGACCGCTGGGTCGTCATCGCCACTGAACGTGCAAAACGCCCCATCGATTTAGCCAAGCCGCATCCGCCAGCGACCAAAAACTCCACGTGCCCCATGTGCGTAGGAAACGAGCACATGACGCCGCCTGCCGTTCTGCTTATCAAAAAAGAAAACGGAGAAGTAACTCGTAGCCAAGACCCGCAAGGTGGAGAGCGCCCCAAGGATTGGCTGGTCCGCGTTATCCCCAATCTCTACCCGGCATTCACCCCACCCCAGCAGCTGGCGGATACTGAGCAGGTTTTCCAGGGCAACGATTTCGGCTACGCCATCGGACACCATGAAGTCGTTATTGAAACCCCCGTCCACGGCGAGGAACCCTCCACTGCTCCCCTTTCTCAGGTCGAACTTATCTTGGGCGCCTACATCGACCGTTTCCGAGAGCTCAGCGCCAAAAGCTACGTGGCGTACGTGTCGATTTTCCGCAACTACGGCTTAGAAGCAGGGGCATCGATGACTCATGCGCACAGCCAAATCATCGCCACCCCGATGGTTCCCAAGTGCATCGCTGAGGAGCAGAAAGCCCTCCAAGCCTACCGCAAAGAGCAGGGCAGATGCCTCTTCTGCGACATCATAGCGCGTGAAGCGAAGGGTCCGCGGCTGATTTTTGAGAACAGCGACTTCGTGGTTTTTGCACCCTACGCCAGCATTAACCCGATGGAGTTCTGGATAGCCCCCAAACGCCACAGCGCCAACATCGCCGACCTCACCGCAGACGAAATCAAGACGCTTGCGCAGACCCTAAAAACCAGTCTTGCAGCCCTGAAAAGCCTCCTAAACGATCCACCCTACAACTACGGCATCCACCAAACCATCAGGGGCGACTACCACTGGCACCTCGAAGTCTACCCGAAACTGGCTACGTGGGCGGGCTTCGAGAAGAGCACTGGCATCTACATCAACACGGTGCCGCCTGAAGCCGCCGCGGAGAGCCTGAAAAAAGCGGTTGCACCCTAAGCGTAAAATTCAGCAAAAATGGGTTAGGGGAGTAGTTTGGCTACGTTTTTGTCTCTGGGCACAGCGAAGTAGTTGGCAACGGGTACGCATTTGGTGCGCAACAGCAGCAGATGCGGTTTGGTGAGTTGGTATTCAGTGAGGGTTTCCGCATATCCCATGCCTTTGGCAAAAACAAGCTCTGCCTGATCGTAGGCCTTAAGAAACTCCGCGGAGGCCTCCTTTTTCTGTAGCCCCACTGCGTCGCAGCCGGTGGTGATGACTTCGTCGGCGATTTTATCCATGTTACTGACTTCAGCGTCTTCCATTGTGGCGTCGTTGATGACGGGGCCGCCTTTCACAACGTAGGTGACTTTAAGCCCCATGTTCTTAAGCTGCTCCACCAGCAGGGTGTCGAAAACAATTTCGCCCGCGTTATCCGCCAGATACAGCACAGCCTGCGCCTTCTTTGCCAACTCGTAGGCTTTGTCGATGTCGTCTATGACAAGGTCCTTAGCGGCTTCCCGCATAACCGTCGAGAGGCTATTGAGCGTGAACTTGTGGCCGGGAACATCAAACTCCATAATGTTGCCGACGATGGCGCAGAGGCAGGCTTTTTTGAAGCGGTCCTGCTGGCTGTAGCCTGACTCCACAAACTTTTTGGCGCGGGGCAGCAGCTTGAGGGCTTTCTCGTTGGCTAGCTTCTTGTTGAATTTGTAGGGGTCATCGCAGCCCGTGAGTTTACGGATGATGCGGTCTCGTTTTGTTCCGATTTCCGCGGCGTTGGAGGTCGGCTTGAATTCGTGGTTCAGGAGCTTGGTGATTTCGGCTATGCAGCGGAACCGCAGGGCAGGGTTGGTGGTGGCCTGGTAGGTTTGGATTGTTGCCCGGCTAAGCAGGCAGGATTCGCATTCTGGTTCAACCTTCAAGCGATTCACGCGGATTTACTGTTTAGTAGCTTGGCCAAACGAGCACAGCACGCTGTAGGGGTCTTTGGCTTTCACGATGCCGCTTGCAACCAAGACGCCTTTTGTGCCGAGTTTGAGGGCAATGGAGACATCTTCAGCTGTGCCTATTCCTGCGCCGCACAGAATCGTCATGGCGGGGTTAACTTTATGGACGAGTTTGACGGTGTCAGTTATGATTTCAGGCTGAGCTTTGGAAACAGAAATGCCGCTGCCGATGAGTTCAGGTGGCTCCATCGAGGTTATGTCGGGCGATAAAGCCGCAACTGAGGCGCTGACTTGGGGGTTGTTGGCGCAGACACAGGAAATTAAGCCCTTGGCTCGGCAAAGAGTAACCGTCGCGTCTATGTCTATGAGGCGCAGCTGACGCTCGGAGTGATTAATCAGGGTGCCCACGGCGCCTGCTTCCTTGATGGCTTCTGCCAGCACGTGGCCTGTGCTGCTGCCGGGTTTTATGGGGTCGATGTGCTGGGCGAAAACCGGAATCTCTACTTCAGCGGCGATTTTGGCAAGGTCAGTAAGCTGCGGCGCCACAACGATGCATGCGCCGGTTTCCTTGGCGGCCTTCTCTGCCTGTTTTGCCAGTTGCAGCGCATGGACGCCGGTTGATTCAAGGTAGGTTTTAAAATTAACGATTATCATGGGAGTTTGCGGGTTCAACGCTTGATTCCTCAGCTATGCCTTGGGTTGGTTTGCTAATAATTCTTTGCCTTTAAAAAGTCGCAATGAATGATGTAGGGGCCTAGGTTGCTTTGGCTTTCATCTGCACCGCGGCTTTTTTGGCGGCTTCCTCAGTAAGCATCCCTATGAGCTGCCCATTTTTAACCATCGCTGCACGTTTAAAGCCCTTTTTAGTCATCATCTTCATAGCCGTAACCATCGATTCATCCTGTTCCAGGATTATCAATGGCGTGTAGTCAAGGTCTTTTATGCGGGTCCTCTGGGGATCATGATGTTTCTCGATGATGCCCCTTAGCACCTCGCGGTCACTGAGAACTCCCAGCGGCTCACTGTTCTTAACTATCAGGATGGTGGTTACGTTGTTCTGCAGCATCCTATCCACGCTGTCAGCTATGGTGGCATCGGCTTCCAGCTCCACCTGAGGCAGCTTGGTTCCCGCTTGGCTGCTGATTTCGGTTATGTCTATGCCGCGTTTCCAGATGTCGTCGAGCATTTCGCTTACCCGCTCGATTTGGCTGGGGTCTGTGCTGTAGAAGGTGTCCACTAAGTAGAAGGCGGATTCGACGCCAAAGTCGCTTAGCGGCGGCATCTTAAACATGAAGAGGTGTTTGCCATCCACCAGCATCATGGTTAGGTAGCTGATGGGGACATGTTTGACCTCGTAGTTCTTAGCTAGCTTCTGGGCGGGCTCAAGGTTATCTAAATCGATGGATGCCATTAAACGGACATTGAGGCCTTTCTTGAAGTATTCAAGCAGCGGGTCATCCTCAGCGAAGCGATTGATACTCTGCGAAGACGTGATTATGACCACATCTTCTTTAGCCATGTCTAGAACCTTGGTGACTTTCTGCCATGCCTCATCAGGATCCTTAATCACCACGGTTTCGCCGATGGGGACACCGCTTTTCAGTTCATCGATGCGCCTTTCCGCTTCGATACCGCTCTGCCACATCTGCACAAAGAACGCTTTGAGAACTGAAATGAACATTTTGTCGTTAATCCAGAGGCCCTCATCTTCGAGGTTAAGCACGGAGGCTTCGTTGCCGAAGGGCGCATACAGGATAGCTTCTTCCTCGTCTTTTATGAGGAAACGGGGAAAGAACTTGGAGTTCATGGTGACGTGACGGAGTTTAATGTTGAGACTGTCATCGCTGATGTTTCGATCGATGCGTTCTACCACTTTGTAGTTATCCATGGAGATGTCGGTGATGATTTGGACCTGCACGTTGCGGTCCTGCGAGGGCGCGATGGCGGCGTCGAAAATGCCGGCGATGTCCTCCTGGATTATACCCAGCGCCGTCGTGAGGACGATGACTTCGGATTTTGATTCCTCAATCATGTTAAGCATTTTTGAATGGATTTTCTTTTTACCCGTTATAATGGAGAATTTTGCGACGGGGTACTCAGATTCGGGTGCGCTGATGGATTGCCAGGCGGTGAGCAGGTTCTGTTTCTGCTCGCTTAGGTTGGTAACCTCGTTTTTTTTGGCAGTGATAAAGTTGTCTACTAACGCTGAGAAGGGCACGATGGTGAATCGGGTTGGTCGCTCAAGGGTGGCTTCAATGAAGCCCTTTTCCTGGAGTTTCTTGAAGGTACGGTATGCCTGCACACGCTCCATCTTTAGGCGCTTAGCCACGAAGCTTGTGGATTGCACGCCGCTCTTGGCGAGGAACATGTAAACTTGGATTTCCCGCTTCGATAAACCCAGAATCTGAAGGAACCTAGTTACGTCTTTTTCACTCATCGATTTTCCGCCGTAAAACCAGCTGTTTCAATCATTAAGTAAGTTAACCATCTTTATAAATTGTAGCCTTTTTGACGCTACAAAACACAATAATTTAAGCTTGCCCAAGCTTTTTTTGACTAAACCCAAACTCAGCCTTCACCCGCCTAGCAGGCTCCCAAGATTTGCGAACACAACTCGGATAGAAGCCCCCATTCTCAGTTAGGAGCTTCCTCAGGAAACCCAGGATTTTTTCGTCGGTGAGGTAGCCGCTGCCGAAGTCGCCGTACTTTGCTCTGAGCAACTCGATTTCGCGGTCGCGTTCCACCTTGGCGATGATGGAGGCGGCGGACACCACGGGGAAGGTACGGTCAGCTTTATGCTGGGATATAATGGAGGTTTTTGTGGTTAAGCACTCTTGGATGTGGAGGCCAAAGCGTTCAGCAATCACGTCTGCTGCGTCAACGTATGCCTCGTCGGGTTTGAGTTCCTCAAGGATTTCTGCCATGGTTTGGGCTTCGAGGCGGTTGAGTTTGTAGAGGGTTTTGGTGCTGCGGACGGCTTTGTCGATGCGGTAGGGCAAAACCTTGACGACGTGGTGGCGCTGTGTTAGTTTGAGGATTTCGGGGTAGAGGGCTTCACGCTTTTTGGGGGTGAGCAGCTTGGAGTCCTTGACGCCTAGCGCCGTTAGCTGCGTAAGGTTATCGGAGTGCACGGCGACGCCAGCTACCACTAAGGGGCCAATCACGCATCCCCGGCCTGCCTCGTCGACTCCCGCAACCAACATCACCTTCACATCCTACGATGGCTTTGGAATTCCAACCTATAATGCTTTCCAAAATCAGCGTTGTTAGCCTATAGCATGGCGATTCTACTGAAATGATTGTGCTCTATCAACGCTATCCCCCCCTTCTTAGAGACATAGCGGCAGCTGCTGATCCACCGCCTTCTCCCCATCCTATCAGTAAACCAATTTTTTGTTGTTCTGCTTGTGGTTTGCTCCACAACCAATCTGCAATATGCCCCAGCGCCCGACGCCGAAACGGGTTGTTTTACTCAATCCGCAGGTTGTTGTTGTGTAAAGAGGGATCATCCACAACAACTAAACAAAAACAGTATTCTTAACCTGCCATAAATAGGCTGATTTTCCCAAAAAAGAGGTTTGCCGTCTTGGCGCGCTAGGTTTTCTGCGCCACAATCATGGCATGCGCCTTATCGTAGGGGTCCAGCGGCACGATTTCCTTCACGTCAAAACCCCGTTTACGCAGCACGCCGGCTTCCTGTTTGTAGACTGCTTCAGGCGCCATAGTGACGTCGATGCTTTGGGATTTGCAGGCAAGCATAATCCATCCTTCATCTTTAAGGAAAGCATCGGCGTTGTCGGCGAGCAGCTTTGCCTGTTCAGGCTGCGCCACATCGCAGTAGACGGTGTCCACTTTACCCGGGATAAACATGGCGTAGCGTTCGGGCATTCGCGCGTCCTCAAGCATAGGCGTTATGTTATTGCGGTAAGCGGCGACGTTGTTAACTAAATCGCGCAGGCTGCGCTGGGCGAACTCGACGCAGTACACATGCCCCGTTTCCCCCACGATGTCGCTGACGTGGCTGGGGGTAGTTCCCGAAGCCGCGCCCAAATAAAGCACCTTAAAACCGGGTTGAATGGGGACGTTCTGGACGCCCTTGATTATGGCGCCTGCAAGCTTGCTGCGGAAAGCATCCCAGACGCGGTATTCTACACGTCTGTATTTGACGAGGCGCTCACCGTAGACGTTGCGGCCTGGCGTAAGGTTTTTGGTTCCTAGCCGCTTGGCGCCGTCTTCAAGCAAGATTTGGTAGATTTCACTGAATTTATCGTTGGGTTTAACTCTGACGGGCACGCTTGTCTCTCCACTGCTTGCGCCTACGTTTGCCGCCTTTAGGTGGACCCGCATGTGGAGGTTTCGGCGTGAGTGGGCGCTGTTGGTTATCTTTAGGCGCTCCTTCCGTCTGAGGAACCTCTGGGGTTTGGCGGATGGGTTGGTTTTGTCCCTCTCGAGAAGGCACACGATATGAGAAGCGGTGCTCGCCCCCTTCAGAACGTCTGTCTCTGCCGCGGTCAAATCGGCGTTCTCCGCTGCGTCGGCGGTCAAAACCTCCTTCCCGTGGCGGTCTTGGTGCAGCTTCTTTTGGCGGCGGTGGCTCTTTGTATTTCTCGTGGATTTCCTCTATACGCTTGTTAATCTCTGCTTTCAAGTCGTCGCCTATGTAGTGTCCTTGACCGAACATGTCGGCGCGTGCGGCTATGGCAAGTTTGCCCGCGATGACCCGCGCGATCTTTCCCCGCTGCCAACGCTTCGCATCATGCAGTAGCGTATGCTGGAAAATCAATCCGTGCTTGGGGGGTCGCGCGCCAGTTTTCAGTGAGCGGAAAAGAGCTTTCTCTGCGCCGAGAACCTGAATGGTGCTTGCGGGACGCATCGCAAGATTCTGCAGGCTGCCTGCAAGCGAGATTAGGCGTGCCCCAAGAAGTGCCCCAGCGACTGCTCGGACGTTAGGCGCCATCTCCTCCATGGTGCGGTCCACGTAGTCCTCCATGCTCTTGCGCAGTTCATAGAATGCCAGCACATCTTTAGCTAAGGCTTGAACCTGCACCAAATCTGCGCCGCCAACATCTGCGCCCATGGAGTTCTCCGCGGCTTTGATGATGTTCTCTGCGCGGTCCTTGGGGATGTTTTCTGCATCTAATGCGTCTTGGGTGTAGCTTTCTTTGTCGCCTATGTTCATGACGAGGCGAGCGTAGGTCTCGTGTTTCTCTACGAGGCGATCAAGCTCGGGGAAGTAGACGCCATACCACTCGCGGAGCCTGCCCATAAAGAGGTTAACGGTCTGGTCGAGGCTGTCGAGGGTTTGGATGCCCTGCGAAACGATGAGGTCACGTTTCATGGTTGCGCCCTTAATGCGGAGCTTGCTGAGTTCCATGGCGACGTTACGGTTCCACACGCCTAACTCGGATTCGTCGACGGCGAAACCTGCCTCCAACGCAACTTCGCTCATGCGTCCATTCAGGACGGCTGCTTCCGCGGGCTTGGTTACTTCGGTTGATACTTCGAGTTTGCGGTGTGCCTCCTGAGCGAGGGCGGCATCTGCAAAGACATACACGTCGTAGCCAGCGTTTTTGAGCAGTGAAATTAGCGAGGTGGTTTGGTCGCTGAGTTTTCCCTGTTCAGCGCGTAGCAGGCTCTTGGCTGCCGCCTGCGGTTTTTTGGGAAAAAGCGCTTTTTCGACAAGCTGGTTTTTGTCGTCGAATGCTGCGACGCCGAAGGGAAACTGTACAATGAATGCTTTCATATCTCTATGCCCCAGTAAACGTATGTATTGTCAACGCCTTTAGTTAATAAATAGTTTCTTTGCCAGCGGCGATGTTGATGTAGGGGTAGGGATATAGGAGTTCGCCTGAGAGGTAGAGGATGCGTTTGTTTCTGCGTTGCCAGAGGTAGGCGTAAGTAGCAGGCACAAAAATCTCCGCGATTATTATGGGTGTAAAGAAATTAAAGACAAACAAATAAGCATGTAACTCCTCAAAGGCGAAGGCGCTTAAAGCAAGAATAATAAGCAGACTACCTATAAGTGCGAAAACCAAAAACAAAGATAGCAGTTTAGGCGGATTTGGCTTATAGCTGCCTTGTGCTTGGAGAATTCGCATTTTCCTCTTTTCCTTCAAGAAGGCAACTGAAGACCACAAGGCCAGCCCCGCAGCGAACAGGGCAACGGAATAAGAAAAAGCCGCTGGTGAATTAGCGCCATTCAAAAAAGCCAATATTGGAAATGCCAAATATAGCAGCCTGTTATTTGCGTTTAAGCGAGTGTACTTTTGGATATTTGCTATTTTTCGGTGCCTCAGTACAGTTAGCGTCTGCTTTGTTTTATAATTTGCTATTGCTTGAAAATTATGCATGAAATACACCGATTTCTAAAAGCCGCAGGGTTGCAGGAACCTTTTTTCTTTGAGTATGCTTCAAAAAAGTTAATACGGCGCAGGTAATAGTTCAAACCAAGGATGGAACCCAAATAGCCAACTTAAACCCCCCCAAAACCGTCACAGTCGCCTTAATCCAAACCGCAGCCTCAGAAAACATAGCGGAGAACATGCACAAGACCCTGCGCATGATCGAGCAAGCCGCCCATCAAGGCGCCCAAATCATCTGCCTGCAGGAACTCTACCGCACACAGTACTTCCCCCAAGAGGAGCACCGTGACGTGGCAGGTTTGGCGGAGACCATTCCCGGCGAATCCACCGATGCCCTATGCAAACTGGCAAAGCAGCATGGCGTCGTCATTGTTGCGCCGCTTTTTGAGAAGGGCAGCGACGGCAAATTCTACAATTCCGCCGCAGTCATCGGCGTCGACGGCAAAATACTTGGGGTTTACCGTAAAATCCACGTGCCCTACGACCCATATTTTTACGAGAAGAACTATTTTGAAGCGGGCACTGAGCCCTACCGGGTCTACGATGTGGGCTGCGCCAAAATCGGGGTGCTCATCTGCTATGACCAGTGGTTCCCCGAAGCCGCCCGCATCAATACGTTGCAGGGCGCGGAAATCCTCCTCTATCCCACGGCAATCGGCTACGTCAAAGGTTATACGTCGGCGGACGGCGACTGGCATGATGCATGGCGAACCGTGCAGCGCAGCCACGCCATCGCAAACGGGGTGCATGTGGCGGCGGTGAACCGCGTCGGCGAGGAAGGCGAGTTGGAGTTTTGGGGCGGCAGCTTTGTCTGTGACGCATTCGGCAAGGTTCTCGCAGAAGCCAGCACAACCCAGGAGGAAGTGCTAATCGTCAAGGTTGATTTGGCTATGAATCGGCAGATCCAGGAGGGCTGGGGTTTTCTGCGAAACCGCCGCCCCGACATCTACCAGAAACTCACCGAGAAGCAGGCGGATACCAACGATGAATAGCCCAAATGAATGCCGCAAACTGGGCTTCTACATGCCCGCCGAGTGGCAGCGCCACGACGCGATTTGGCTGGCTTGGCCCTATGACCCCACAACTTTCCCCGACCGCGTCGAGAAGGTGGAAGCTACCTACGTGCAGAT
Source organism: Candidatus Bathyarchaeota archaeon (assembly GCA_026014735.1). Lineage (NCBI taxonomy): Archaea > Thermoproteati > Candidatus Bathyarchaeota > Candidatus Bathyarchaeota archaeon. Next base: position 1,038,604 of record JAOZHT010000001.1, on the reverse strand, counting down.
CGTTGGGGAAATCCATGAAAGCGAGCACGTGAACCTCTTTGTCATAGATGAACCTACCAAGAAAAAGGTCCTCCGCCTCTTTCAGGCCGCAGGAATCGACCTCTCCAAAGTAGATATCTACGTCACGGATTATGCGGATGTGTGGTTCCGCGACTACGGCCCGATCTTTGTCCGCAACCCCCGCCACGAGCTAGCAATGATTCATTGGGACTTTAACAGCTGGGGCGAAAAATATGAGACGCTGCTAAAAGACAAAGAAATCCCTGCATTCATCAACCAAAAAATGAAGCTGCGCTGTTTTAGGCCCGGCATCGTTTTGGAGGGCGGCAGCATAGACGTCAACGGCGAAGGCACCCTGCTTACGACTGAGCAGTGCCTGCTAAACAGCAACCGCAACCCTGACCTGACTAAAGAGCGAATCGAGCAGTACCTCTCCGATTTTCTGGGCGTCACCCACTTCATCTGGCTTAAACGCGGCATCCTCGGTGACGACACCGACGGGCACATAGATGATTTGGCAAGGTTCGTCGATCCGCGCACTGTGGTCTGTGCCTACCAAGATGACGCCGGCGAAGCGGATTTTGGGGCTCTGCAGGAAAACTATGCGGTTCTCTGCGATGCCACTGACCAGGACGGCCACAAACTCCGCGTCATCAAGCTGCCAATGCCTAAAGTCGTCAGCGACGAAGGCGAACAGTTACCCGCCAGCTACACCAACTTCTACATCGGCAACACCAAAGTGCTGGTGCCCGTCTTTGATGACCCCAACGATGAAAAGGCGCTGGCGATTCTGCAGGAGATGTTTCCCACCCGCAAAGTCGTCGGCATATGCTGCAAGGACCTCGTCTACGGTTTTGGTACCCTGCACTGCATCAGCCAGCAGCAGCCCTGCCCCGCCTGAACGTCAAACACCACAGCGTTAGCCGTGTTTTTTCGTTAAGTTTAAACTCTCCAGTGGAATAATAGGTAGAGCACCACACATTTGGGCGCAAAGGGAGAGACAGCTTATGGTTAATGCTCAGCCAACTCGCAGCCGCGGCGTCAAGGTTCTTAAAGCCGTATCCTCACCGATGCGTCTGCAGATTCTAAATTGGCTCTTTGACAAAAGCGCCCTCAGCTACAGCGAACTTATGGCGCAGCTCAAGATGAATCCCAGCCGAGACGCAGGCAGATTCGCTTATCACCTCAAGTTTCTCCTTAAAGCCGGGTTGGTGGAGGCGGATGTGGAATCCAAAAAGTATTACCTTACTGACCTTGGCAAGATGGTTTTGGATGTGGCGGACCGCGTTGAAAAGAAAGCCGTCAAGCCTAAAGGTATGCTTGTGCGGACTTCGCATCTGACGTTGGAGGAGTTTGACGCCAACAAAATCGCTAATTCCCTCATCAAAGAAGCCAAGGTGCCTGCGGAGTTGGCGCAGAAAGCCGCTAAAGAAACCGAGAAGCGATTGGTGAAATCCAAAACCAAGTATCTTACTGCTTCACTTATCCGCGAAGTCGTGAACGGTATCCTCGTCGAGAAGGGCTATGAGGACTACCGCCATAAACTCACGCGTGTGGGGATGCCTGTGCATGAAGTTACCGTCCTGATTGAGTCCCGAGACGCCGACCTCGATTGCAGCGTTGCCATCAGCCGCGCGGGGCAAGCAGTGATAAGCGAGTATACCCTGCTTAACATTTTTCCACGCGACATCTCTGATGCGCATCTGAGCGGCGCCATCCACATCGACAGCCTCGGCACATGGCTGCTTAAACCCAGCGAAGTCGTGCATGAACTGCGCTACTTCTTTGTACACGGTATCCAACCCGACGTTGCCCAGCAGGCCCAGATGGCGCCTCCCACCGACTTCAAATCTGCCCTCTGCACCGCCTTCAACGTGCTCTTGCATGCCAGCCGAGAAACCAGCCGCAGCCAAGCCTTCAACTACTTCAACCTCTCGCTGGCGCCATTCGCGAGGGGTAATGACGTAGCCAAACTTAAAGAGAACCTGCGGCTCTTCATACTTAACCTCAACCAGCATGTCGATGCAGCCTTGGGGTTGGAGCTGGATGTTTCTAAGTCCACCGCGGAGAAAGAAGCCTTCGGTCCAGCTGGCAAATCAGTGGGTAAATACGGCGACTACGCGGTGGAGAGCCGCCTTTTAGCGTCCCTGATTTTGGATGTTTTTCTTGAGGAGAACGCCAAAAAACCGTTGCTTAACCCCAAACTCATCATACGAGTCACCCCCAGCGCCTTCGAAGACGAAGCCGCCCGTGTGCTGCTGCTTAAAGCTCACAGGTTGGCGGCGCAGGGCGGAGCCCCCTACTTTGCTAACCTAACCAAAAGGGACGCGGAGAACTGGGCTTACTCGTCTTCAGGCGTTAAATTCTCATCTGACCTCACAGGCGACTGGGAAACCGACACGTTGCGCACCGGCTGCCTTGGCTGCGTCACCATCAATTTGCCCCGCATCGTTTTGGAATGCGAGGGCGACAAAAACAAGTTCCTCGACATCTTCAAGGAGCGCTTTGAGCTTTCCGCCCGCGCCTTAGGCATCAAGAACAACGCGCTTAAGCAATTCGGCAAAAACTCGCTTCCGTTTCTGCTCCAGAAATCCAACGGAGACGTGTACTTCCGCTTGGAGCATTGCTCGCGTATCGTGAATTTGGCGGGGTTCTGTGAAGCCGCTGAAGCCTTCACGGGCAAAGCCATCAGTGCCCCGGAGACCCGCCAGTTCGCCGAGGAAGTCATCGCTGGACTGCTTGCGTTTCGGCAGAAGCTGGGCAGAAAATACGGCAAACGCCTCTACCCCGCCATCTTGGGCAACCGCGAAGCCGCCGAGCGCCTTGCACAATTGGATATTGAACGCTTCGGCGTAGCCAAAGTCAAGTTTTCAGGCACCCGCGACAAACCCTACTACAGCACGCTTAAGCGCCTCCAAATCAAGCCTGCCCCGACCCTGCTTGCTCCCGTCGGCACCGTGGAGAATGCGCAGCTCACCAAGGGCCTTTTAGGCGGAGGCAGCCTTGACATTCTCGAATTGGAGGGCGACGGCGAATACAGCGCAGATGCCCTTCTGGATTTAACGAAGCGAATCATCGACAACCAAGCCAGCGAATTCTTCAGCTATAACCGCGCGGTAAGCTTCTGTGGCAACTGCAAGAAAAACTACTTTGGCACCCTGCATAAATGCCCATCTTGCGGCTCCATGAGCAACCTAACCGCATTCGACCGATTCAACTCAACTTAGGTTTATTCAACCGCACCCAGCACCAGTGAGAGCAGTGCCATCCGCACCACGATGCCGTTCCAGACCTGCTGGAAGTAGCGTGCCTGCGGCGTCGCGTCCACTTCGGGGGCGATTTCGTCCACGCGGGGCAGCGGATGCAGAATTATGAGGTCTTTTTTGGCGTTTTCCAGCGTTTTGAGGTCAATGCGGTAGGCGCCTTTGACTTTGGCGTATTCCCGCGCGTCGGGGAAACGTTCCCGCTGTATCCGCGTCACATAGAGCACGTCGATCTGGGGGATAATGGCGTCTAAGTCCGCGTTTTCGGTGACTGGGATTTTATTTTTTATGCTGGAAAGCACATCTTTGCGCATCCGCAGCGACTCCGGCGACACCAAATAGAGCTCCACGTCGTAGAGCGCCAGCGCATACGCCAACGAATGCACCGTCCGCCCATAGCGCAAGTCGCCCACGAAAGCCACCTTTAACCCATCGATTTTGCCCCTTTCTTTACGCATCGTGTAGAGGTCGATGAGGGCCTGCGTGGGATGCTCCTCAGCGCCGGTGCCCGCGTTGATGATGGGAACCTTGCTGAATTCCGCCGCCAACTTCGCCGCGCCCTCAAGGCTATGCCGCAGCGCAATCGCATCAGCATAGTTCTCCACTGTGCGTATGGTGTCAGCGAGGTTCTCGCCTTTGCGCGCCGAGGTCAAATCGGGTTCGGCAAAGCCGATGTAGCCGCCGCCCAGTTTGAGCATGGCGGTTTCAAAGCTTAACCGGGTGCGGGTGCTGGGTTCAAAGAAGAGAGTTGCCAGGATTTTGCCTTTAAGCAGATCTGAGCCGCCCTTCGCGTAGGGCTCCATAGTTTTGGTTACGTCGAGGATGTGGTTGATTTCCTGCTGTGTGAAGTCTTCGATTGAGATTATGTCTCTGCCCTTGAAGGTCAAGATGTGGCACCAAACAAGAAAGCCACCCACAGCTAAATAACAGTTTGTGTAGAAAAGACAGCGCAAACCCGCCTACTGATCCTGTAGTTGCTTGCTTAACCGCCTTGGGCGGAAGGCGGGAAGTTAGAAAAACCTTTTAAGAGTCTTTGACCCGAAGAAGGCTGGGGGAAACATAATCGACCGCAAAGAAGCAGTGGACTTCCTAAAAGAGCTACAGGACATATTCGGTGAAAACCTCGCGGTAGCAGCCACCTGGCTAAATCCCCTGCCCGAAAAAGCTGGTCAGCCGCAACAGTACAGCCTTACCCTAAGCGTGGAACTCAGTCAAGCTGACATGAAAATCCTAACTGAACTCCTGCAGAAGCGTAGGCTTGATATTAAAAACGAGAAGGATTTCTGGGTAATTTTTTCTAACGCCTAACTTGGCGGTTGGGTACAAGCGGTTTTTTCCCGTATGACTTTCAGCAGTAACTTCAAGTTCACTGGCTTAGCAAACATCGCATCGGAGCCGCATTCGATGGCTTCAATCGCGCTTTCCACGGTGGGAAAATCGTTTAGAACTATGGTTAAGGCGTTGGGAAGGGACTGCTGAGAGAAAACCAGTAGGTCGCGTCCGATGGTTGCGGGGTGGCTAAAGCTCATCAGCACGCAGTCGTAGCTGTTATGCTGCAGAAGCTCTTGGGCTTGAAGGGGATAGTGGGCTATGCTGACTTGGAAGCCTTCTTTGATGAAGACGTCGCTAAACGATTTTGAGGTCCGCGTATCTGAGTCTACGATTAAAATTTTTTTGCCCAAGCAACTCACCGCCTAACACATCAGCCGTCTTTGGGAAAGAGAATATATTCCTATATTGAAGCTGTCAGGATATAGAGCTTTGTTGTAACATAATGTAGTCACAAGCAGCAACTAGCCGCAGCCAACCCATAGTCCCGCTCCAACACTGACGCGTCTGTGTAGCCGGTCCTATAAAAAATGCTTTGGCCTCTTTACTGTTAAGGAAATCTCTTGTTTTAGGGGGATTTAAGGTGAAAGCGCCACATTGGAAGGTAAAAGATTATATCTCATACTAATCCAGTTTCTCTCCACACACTCTACCTGGTCTGAAACATGGATTTAAAGCAGAAAATCCAAGATCTTAAAAAAGAGAAAAAAGCCATTATACTGGCACATAACTATCAGCGCCCAGAAATCCAAGACATAGCTGACTACGTAGGCGACAGCATAGAGCTCAGCCGCAAAGCCAGCCAAGAAAAAGAAGCCGAACTCATCGTCTTCTGCGCGGTGGACTTCATGGCGGAGTCCGCGGCGATAATTAACCCCTCCAAGAAGGTGCTTCTGCCCTGTCCGGGTGCACGGTGCCCCATGGCGCAGATGCTAACCGTCGACGAAATTAAACGTGCGAAAAAGCAGTATCCAGACGCGCCGGTGGTCCTCTACGTGAATACCCTGGCTGCCTGCAAGGCTGAGGCTGATGTATGCTGCACCAGCGCTAACGCCGTCGAAGTTGTAAATTCACTTAGCGCCCAAACCGTGCTGTTCGGACCCGACAAGAACCTCGCCGAGTACGTGGCGGAGAAAACGGGCAAAACCCTGATTTCCATCCCCGCCAACGGTTTCTGTCCCACGCATCTGCTGTTTCAGCCTGAAGACGTAAAGGTCCTCAAGATGCAGCATCCCAAAGCGGAGGTTATAACACACCCCGAATGCAGCAGGGAGATGCGTGCCAGCTCAGACTTCATCGGCAGCACTTCAAAGATGTGCCGCTACGCCAAAGAATCAGACGCTAAAGAATTCATTGTCGGAACCGAAGAGGGGATTCTGCATCGGCTGCGCAGGGAGAACCCTGACAAGAAATTCTATCTTGCTTACGAAGGCGCCATCTGCCCCAACATGAAACTCACCACGCTTGACAGAGTCTACGCTTCGCTTAAGGAAGAAAAGTATGTGGTTGCGGTTCCTGATGCGGTGGCGGAGAAAGCCCGTGCCTCATTGGAGCGTATGTTTAAGGTGAAGGCTTAAATCGAGACAATCATGGATTTGAGGATTTTTACTCCTCGCCGCGTGGTTAAATCATCGCTGAGGTGACGTATCTCGGAGCCTTTTCCCTTCACCGCTATGACTTCTAAGCAGTCATGTTCGCCGAGGTGAATATGCATCGTGGAGGAGATGAGGTCGGTGTGGTGATGCTGCGAATCGGTTAAATCGCTCTCCAGACCCCGTGTTTCATGATCGTAAATCATCAATATGACGCCTGTTTGGTCTGCTTCTTCTTCCTGCAGCCACTTGCGCTCTGAAACGTAGAGTCTTACGGCGTCTTGGATTGCTTTGCTGCGGCTTTCATAGCCCATTTTTCCGATTATGTCGTCGAAGTCTTTGAGCAAGTCAGGGGGGAAAGTTACGCCTACACGGACAATTTTAGACATTTTGGGTCACTCTGTTAAGATAGCCTCTTTCCCTAAAAGCTTTTAGACACTTCACTGTTACTTTGGGCTGATGTCAGGTAAAGAGTTCTTCCAAAACCGGTACCGCCAATTAGGCTGGATACCTAAAGAGGCTAAGCCCCGCCAAGCCATCCGCATAAACAACCAAAACGCAAAAGGCAAAAACCTCATCGGGCGCCTAGCCACTCTGGGCGTGCAGCTGCAGAAAATCCCCTTCCTCACCGACGGCTACTGGGTTGTGGACTCCAAGGTTTCCGCGGGCGCAACCGCCGAGTACCTGCTGGGGCTCTACTCTATTCAGGAAGCCGCCGCTCAGCTATCCGTCTCGGTGTTTTCGGGTTTAAAGGGCAAAAAGGTGCTTGATTGCGCCGCTGCGCCGGGTGGAAAAACCGTGCAGCTTGCCGATTCAATGGCAAACACCGGCGCCATCATCGCCCTTGACGTTGATAAACGCCGCTTAACCGCGCTTGGTAACCAGCTGGAACGCTGCCACGTCGCCAACACGGTGGTTTACCTCTTGGATGCGCGGCAGGCACCCAGTCTAGGCGTCAAATTCGACAGGGTTCTGCTGGATGCGCCCTGCTCGGGCAACTTTGCCGCAGACAGAAACTGGTTTAGTAACCGCACACTAAAGGATGTGGAACGCAACGCTGCAGTGCAAAAAGAGCTGCTTAAAGCCGCCGCGGAGTGCCTCAGCAGCCAAGGCGAACTCGTTTACTCGACTTGTTCGCTGGAGCCTGAAGAAGACGAGTTAAATATGGATTGGGCAATCCGTAACCTCAATCTATCAATCGAGCCGATTAGCTGTTTTGGAAGCGAAGGTTTGCTGGAGGTCTTCGGCAAGCACCTTGACTCTTCAGTGGCAAATTGCCGCCGCATCTGGCCTGACCAGACCCAGGGCTTTTTTGTCGCTAAACTCAAAAAACGGAGTCCGCAGCCATGAAGGCTAAAGCCATAAAGTCTTTTGCCCAGCGATTCGGCATCCAAATCATCCTGGAAACAGACCTATTAGTGGAGAAGAACGGGCGCTTCTACCTCGTCAACGCCAACCTCAAACCGCTGCTAAAAGACAGCTTCTTTGTCGCCGGCCTCTACTTGGGCAAAGCCAAAGAGGGCAAGTTTTTCCCCAGCTTCAACCTCCTCTCCATGTTAGCTGCGCAGGGCGGTAACCGCGTGGTTGTGGATTCGAGGACGGCTTGGCTTTTCATCTGCGGCAGGGACGTTTTTGTCAAGGGCGTATTGAAGGTGTTTGGGTCCACTCGGAAGGGTGAGGCAACTTTGGTGCTTAACGAGTTTGGGGAGTGCTTAGGGTTTGGCATGGTGATGGCTGGTTTTGGCGGTGCTGAGGGGGAGGTTGCGGTGCGTAATGTGGTGGATGTTGGCGATTTTCTGCGTCGGGAGAAGTAGGGTTGCGGGTTGGACAGTTGTCGGGTTTTTTTGTTGGTTCTTGGATGTTTTGTTTGCGGCTTGGGTGACTGGCTGACTTCATGAACAGTTATTCAGGGTTTTTGTAGATAGGCTTAAATATGTTTATGTTTTAAGTGCTTTCCCAAACATATGAATATGCTATGGTGAAAATAATGGACGCACAAGTAAGTAAAGCGATAGAAACTCTCAAGACAAACAACATCCGCTGGGTACACTCAGCATTCGTCGATGTTAGAGGCATACTCCAAGACATGGTCCTGCCAGCCAGGGAATACCTAAACGGAGCAGCCTTCACCGAGGGTATAGGCTTTGACGGCTCATCCGTCCGCGGCTTCAAATCCATCGAAGAATCCGACATGATCTTTATGCCCGACCCCAAAACCCTCGCCATCATGCCCTGGGAAACCGACCCCAACCAGAAAAGCGCCATCATCCTAGGCGACTCGCTGGAAGCATTCGGCGGAACCGAACCCTCAGTCACCTGCCCCCGAGGATACGTCGCCAAACGCGCCATAAAAGCCGCCCAGGACATGGGTTACACCGGCATCTTTGCGCCGGAGCTTGAACACTTCGTCTTCACCTCAATCGACCCCACCAAACTCACCTGGGACCTTTGGGCTGCACCTAAAGGCGGAGAAGGAGACGCATGGGGTGCACCACGCGTGGTTCCCGGATCGCCCGAGGTTACCCCCGGAGGATTCATTCTTCGCCCCAAAGAAGCCTACTACCGTACGCCCCCCGAGGACACCACCGTTGCTTACCGTAACGAGGTCAGCCAGATTCTTGAGGACTACTTTGGCTTAACCATCGAGAAGCACCATCACGAAGTCGCCACCGTCGGGCAGGTTGAAATCGACTACAAATACGGCGAGCTCCTCGACACAGCCGACCGCGCCTTGTACTTCAAGTTTGTCGCCAAAAACATCGCAAAGAAACATGGTTTAATCGCCACGTTTATGCCTAAACCCATCTACTTGGATAACGCCAGCGGCATGCACGTGCATTCTTCGCTGTGGAAGGGCAAAACCAACGTGATGTACGATGGAGAGGACGATTACGCTGAACTGAGCCAGATCGGACGCTACTACGTGGGTGGACTTTTGGAGCATGCACGGGCTTTAACGGCGATCTGCTGCCCAACTGTTAGCAGCTATAAACGGTTGGTGCCCGGCTTTGAAGCCCCCATCTATGTGCTTTGGAGCCGACGAAACCGCAGTGCCCTGTGCCGAATACCGCTTTACTATAAAGGCGCTGGGTTTGCTGCTCAGAAACGCGTTGAATACCGCGGCGTGGACCCCACATGCAACCCGTATTTGGCTTTCGCTTGCCTGATGATGGCTGGTTTAGATGGCATCAAGAAGAAACTTGAGCCCGGAGACCCCATAGATGAGGATGTCTACAAACTCAGCAAGGCTAAACGTCGGGAACTGGGCATCAAGGAGCTTCCAACCACCCTTAAGGATGCGCTGGATGCATTGGAAAGCGACAGCGTGCTTAAGGATGCCTTGGGCAGCCACGTGTTTGATGCCTTCATCGACTTGAAGACCAACGACTGGAACCAGTACTGCCTCTATGTTTCCCCCTGGGAAATAATGAAGTACCTAGACTACTAAGTTGGGGTATATTCACGGTTCCAACCCCAACCCCCATTTTCATTTTTTCATTTAAACTTGTTTGATTACAGTTAGCCCCAATTTTTCAGTTGTTGCGTTTAGCCCACATGAAATGGATAGGTAATTGAAAGATCAACCTTGGACGCTGTCGAGCCTGCGCTGTTTACCCCCTATCGCTACCTCGAAATAGCCACTTTGAGTATCATGGTTTTGTAAAACATCTACTTGACCATTTGATTTCCAAAACCTTTTTGGTGCATAAAAATTAAAATATCGTTGTCCAAAGCATATTTTATTCAAAGCAATATCCAAAAATCTTTTAAATATACCGGTGGTAAGCAAGCAAGCAGTACAATTATGGAGAAATGAGAAGTGGGCGAACCTGAAAAAATTTCAAAAAAGAGTAAAAACAAACTGTACATCGTGGTTTTAGCGATTGTTTTAATAGTGGTTGTCGGTGTAGCCGTAGTTTATTCTGCAAATTCAGGCGGATTAACGCCGGCTTTGCCCGATATGGCTGGCACATATGTTCAGCAGACTTCAACCGGAGACGGATACACCATAGTGCTCTACGAGAATGGTACCGCTACATTTAGCAGCTACACGGGCACCTGGAACCTAGTCAACGCAACAACCCTTGAAGGCACATACAGCGTATTCAACGTACCCAGAGATGACTACTTCACAATCACAAGCAACGGGTTCACAGCGGTTGCGACGGGAAATATATACATTAAAAAATAGTCAAGAGGCAGCTAAATGAAAGAGAAATAGTTTAGCTCTCTTTTTTTAAGGTTCCTGCTGGGTTGGCAGGTTACATCTGGTTTTCTTGATTCTCTTTCTTTGTAACTGTTAAAAAGCAACAGCATACCTTTATGAATAGTTCTCGGCTTGAATGGTTGTAGGCTTACGTGAGAAGTAGGTTTTTTGAGCGACTATAACAAGCAACAGATAAAACGTGAAATCCGCGAAAGCCTAATGCATAAGCTTGCGCTTAGACGTGAGGCGCCGTTTATCGGATTAATCTCTTTCACTGCAACCCTTTGGGGCTCCAAACTGTTCACTTATCTTTCCCCGGGGACGGGTTTATTCTTTGAGCTGTGGGGTTACAACATTCATCTGCACCATTTCAACTATGGGTTTGTTTTGTTAGCGGTGGGGTTGATGCTTACTTTTTTTGAGGGCGTCTGGATTGTTAGGGTTCAACATGTGCTCTTCGGGGTGGGCTTAGGGTTTATTGTTGATGAATATTGGCTTTTGTTAACGTTTGATGAGAGCGCAAGCGTCTATTTTGGACCGCAATCCCAATATTTCTCCCTGGTGCTTGCGGCAGTCGTTACCTCGGTTTATGCAGCTATAGCTTTCGGAGTGTTTTTTGCTAGTAGAAAAGAAATTGCACAATGGACCAAACTATATCAAGCTGCTAAAACAGGTGAGCTTAATATTCCAGATTAATGTTTTAACCGAGGTGCATCCCCTTCCGTTTTTGTTAACATCTTTTGGCCTCTATCGCCGACAAATCATTGCCTGCGGAGGCCAGCCCAGAGGTCTGATAACAAGTTTGGTTTCCGTTCTTTAGCATTGTTTAGCTGTTGGGTTTTGCTTGTTTGGGGTAATTCATCCGCTAATTCGTAGCGATGTACTGAAGCGCCTATACTGGACAAATATCTGCAAAATAGATAGTTTATCTCACTTTTGCACATTTTTTTCTCTCCTTCGGTTCTGCAGCTGCGATCATTGTATAATTTTTTGGGGTTTTATTGTTTAAATTTTCAATGGATGCCTGCTATTGTGGATAGTTATCCAGAATTCGTGGAGGGCTCACTAAAACTTAAATATGTTCATGGATATTTGCTATCTATTCACTGTAATGTGGCGCTAGAGAGCGAGGCATGGAAAGAACATGAAAAACTTCAAAAACGCAATGTGGAAAGAACAGGTAACAAAAGTTATTCAACAAATTCAAGAACAGGAAGTAAAGTTTGTCAGGTTACAGTTCACTGACATAAACGGCTTCATAAAGAACTTAGCCGTCAGCTCCAAGAACATAGAAAGCATATTTGAGAACGGCCAATCCTTCGACGGCTCATCCATCACCGGATACCGCCCAATCGAAGAATCAGACATGGTTCTCTTCCCGGATCCAAGCACCTTCGCGGTGCTGCCTTGGAGACCAAAAGAGAAATCCAGCGCACGCTTAATCTGCGATGTCTACACTCCCCAGAACAAACGCTTCGAAGGCGACCCACGCTACATCCTTGAACGCGCAGTCGACAAAGCCTCGAATGCAGGCTACACCTTCATCTGCGCTCCTGAACTGGAGTTTTTCATAGTTAAGGAAGCAGAAAACGGCGGCTTACCAACCCCCATTGACTTGGCAGGGTACTTTGATTTCCACCCCGGAGACTTAACTGATGATTTGCGCCGCGAAATCGCTGACACCGCTGAGGCTTTCGGCATCGAGATCGAAATCAGCCACCACGAGGTTGCGCTGGGCCAGAACGAAATCGATTTCAAGTATGGCGAGGCAATTGAAACCGCTGACCGCGCAATCACCATGAAGATGTGCGGCAAAGTTGTGGCGGCACGCAACGGCTACGTCGCAACCTATATGCCTAAACCATTCCAGGGCATCAACGGAAGCGGCATGCACACTCACCAGAGTCTGTGGAACAAAGACATGACCCAGAACCTCTTCTATGCAGACGACGCAAAGAACGGCTACCTCTCTGATCTTGCACGCCACTACATCGGCGGCCAACTCGCCCATGGACGCAAGATGGCAGCGGTCCTCAACAGCTGGCCAAACAGCTACAAGCGGCTTGTCCCCGGCTACGAAGCACCCGTCTACCTTGCATGGGCACACAAAAACCGCAGCCCCCTCATCCGCGTACCCAACTTCGGCGGACGCAAACACGCTGCACGCATGGAAATCCGCTGCCCCGACGGCGCCGGCAACCCCTACCTGCAATTCGCGGTGCTGCTTGCCACTGGCCTTGACGGCATCAAAAACCACATTGACCCCGGAGACGCTGTGGAACTAAACGTTTACCACATGAGCTATGAGGAACGCAAGGCACGCGGAATCGTCTCGTTGCCTGAGAACCTCAAGGAAGCCCTCGATGAGCTTGAATCAAGCGAGTTGATGCGTGAAACGTTGGGTCCAGTGACCTTCGAGAACTTCCTCAAAGAGAAACGCCACGAATGGGACCTCTACCGCACACAAGTCACCGAATGGGAAGTCAACCGCTACATCAAACGACTCTAAACCGCGTAAGCCTTCTGGCTTACCCCAAAATTTTTTTGTTTCAATCTGTTGGTTAATCAAATTTTTTTTGTTTCTTTTGCGGGTTCGGCTTTGTGTCTGGATGCGGCATATTCTCCGAGGGATGAGTTCGCCGTTCCAGCCTTAGGGCAAAGTAATTTTTGGTGCTACGATTTCTTGTTAATCCTAATTCTTCTACGCCAAGTCTCTAGTTATAAGCATTTGTAAAGTCATTTATTCTTAAGAAGGACTATCGCTGTTAAGTAAACATGAGAAAAAACCACATTCCTGTTTATGATTTTCACAGTTTTGTTTTATTCTTTATTCAAGCTGTCGTTTGTTCTGCCTAAATTTTTTTTGCGTTTTCTCAGCGCAATTAAAACTACCGCGATTGATATGACGATAGCTACTCCAATTATGACTAATTCTCCAAGTTGGGTTTGGAAAAACAAGGTTGACGATGCAGACTGCAAAGCTATAGTTATAAAATGTGCGCTGTGGTGATAATTGAATGTTAACTGCCATGAATCAGCGTTTGACGTGACTAAATAGTTTAGCTGATTGCCGTCCAAATATACTTTAATATTTTCTGGATTAGATGTTAGGCTTTTAGATAGAGTCATTTTAACGTAGCCTGTTGTATCCGAAGCTCCAGTAACGGTGAACGAAAGCTCGGAGTTTGTACTGTTATAGGCAAATCCTGTAACGGTACTGTTTGATTCAACCAAAAAGATATTATGGTTCTGGTACGGCAGAAAATTAAGCGTTATACTGTTCCTTGAGGGCTGATAAACGCTGTCTCCACTCCACTCAACTGTTAAGGTAAACGTCCCAGAAGCTGTATTGACCCATTGAATTGCGTATTCTCCATCTGTGTTTGTGGTATCTGAACCAATAGGAACTATGTTACTGCTTCCTACAAGAGTATAAGATAGAGTAACTGCTTTGCTGGAAAGAGGGTTCCCATTTGAGTCATTGAGTTTTCCACTAATATTAACTGATGCACCCACTGTTGCTGATGAGGTGTCTACGGAGATAGAAACCTGTGTTGATGTTAGGGGGGATGTTGTTGGAGTAGGAGAATTTGAAGAAGCTTCAGGCATGGTTAATGTTTGAGTGCTGCTCCAGTAGCTTGTCTCCCCAGCAAACTCGTAAAGATTGGAAGAAATTTTAATATCGTGTCCTATTAGAGCCTGTACTTGAAAATCCACTTGACCGCCTGCGGGAACAGCACCTAATGGAGAACTGCCTAAAGCAAAAGTTATAGTAGTGTAATCAGTGGTTGAGGCAACAATATAACTTGAAGTACGATTCGCTGGGTAGTAATTCCAAACGTCTGCGTAATGACCTTTGAATCCGACGTTGTAGTATAGATTTGTATTGTTGCCGCTTGTATCAATGGAAGAGGAGAAAGGCTGGTTTCTTATGGTAATCTCTATGTTAGTCGGGGCTCCATCATTCTGATTAGCAACGTTCAGGCTGAATTCAGGTATTGATGGTTTAGGAATTGATTGAGCAATAGTGGGTATGATTATTATTTGACTTGATACTACTAAGGCTAGAATTACGAATAGTAAGAGATACTTACCTATCTTTGCCATAATTGAATTAATTGGTTGGTTCGGTTATATAATTTACGCAGTGAAGCCTAAGAACTCAGTCGGCGGCAACCCTTGTGGTTGCCCACTTAAGATGTAGCCTCCTTTAATGGGGGCGTTTTGGAAAGCAACGGGGTCAGCCGCCAAATTGCAGGCAGGTACAGAAGCACATGCATGCCGCTACAGCCAAGAAAACTGCAGGCGCCCAAAAACTCCGGCGCAGACACTGCACCTGCCTAGTTTTAGGGCAGAAAACATTGCATTCGCTGAGCCTATAAATAGAGGGGGGGTAGAGTGTGGCGAGCAACAGATGTCTAGCGCATCTGCAAGGCTTGGGCACTGAAGCGGTTTTGTTTAGGAGGGTTAAGCATGAACACTAAAAAGAGAAGAAACAGCGGCATGGCAGTTTATTTTTTTGGTTGTGTTCATGCTTAACCAATAATCCAAAGAGTTTGAGATGTGTTAAATGCTTTTTTGTCAAGGTTTCTTGACTAAGCCGCGAAAAGTTAGTCAAGGTTTCTTGACAAACAATGTCTAATTTCCTAAAACGTCACAAAACAGCGTTCCGCAGCCAGAACGTTCTCTGGAATTTAAAAAGAGCAGAAAAGAAAAAGGGGCTATTTGCGTTTAAGCATGTTCTCGAGGAACGGCTTAAGCTTAGCGGTTTCCGCCTGGATTTTTTCTTTACCAAGCGCCTTGCGTTGGCTATCGATTTCCCGAATGACCTCAGCGTAATGGATGCCCTCTGCTGCCGAAACGTATTCGACACGGAACCGCTCCGAACTCATGCCCAGCTTAATCAGCATAGCTTTGAGTGCGTCAGTGCGATCCTTCATCTTGTAGTTGCCGCTGATGTAATGGCAGTCATAGGGCAAGTGGCATGCTCCAACCAGCACCGCACCAGCACCAAGCCGCAGCGCCTCCAACACGAACTCCCGCGCAACCCTACCGCTGCACATCACACGGATCGCACGGACACTTGCAGGATAGTCGCATCGGCTGATACCTGCCAAGTCGGCGCCAGCGTAGCTGCACCAGTTGCAGAGTATGGCAAGGATTTTCTCTTCAGGCTTATCTTGGAGTGCCGCTTGGATCTGCGCTAGAATTTGGGCATCTGTGAAGTGCATCTGGGTGATGGCATGTGAGGGACATTCGGCAACGCAGGTTCCGCAGCCATGGCAGCTTGCAGTTATGATTTGGGCAGGTTGCCCTTTCTCTTGGCGGATGGCGCCGTAGGGACATTTATCCACGCAAAGACCGCATTGCTTGCATTTTTCTGGGTCTACGACGCTGATGATGGGTTCAATCTTCCACTTCGGCTTACTAATTACCGTGGCTGCACGTGAAGCTGCGCCGCTTCCCTGCGAGACGCTGGCAGGAATATCTTTAAGGCCAACGCATGAACCCGCATAGAAGACACCGTCGGTGGGAGCATCCATCGGTTTAAGTTTAGGATGCGCCTCCATGAAAAAGCCGTTGGCATCCCGGCTCAAGTTAAGGATACGTGCGACTTCTTCACTGCCCTTCTTGGGTATGGCGGCGGTTGCAAGCACCACCATGTCAGCTTCAACCTCGATGGGTTGCCCCAAAAGCGAATCCTCACTGTGCACCGTCAAATTGTGCGTTGTGGGGTCTTCGTCGATGCGGCTTACTCTGCCACGGATAAAGTTGACGCCGCGTTCACGTGCACGATCATAGAATTCCTCATAACCCTTGCCTGGACTGCGGATATCCATGTAGAAAACATAGACCTCCACATCCTCCTTGTACTTCTCCTTAAGCTGCACAACATGCTTGAGCGTGTACATACAGCCAAAGTTGCAGCAGTAGGGGTAATGCTGCTTGTCGCGGCTTCCCACACACTGGATAAAGGCGATTCGGTGGGGTTTCTGCCCGTCGGATTGGCGGATGACTTTGCCGCCTGTGGGTCCAGCAGCTAATATGAGCCGCTCGAATTCCATGCTGGTGACGACGTTGGGGTATTTGCCGTAGCCCAAAAGCGGCATGTCATAGGGCAAATAAATGTCAAAGCCCGTGGAGACGATGATGGCGCCCACATCGACTGTGACTTCCTCGGGTTTCTGGTCAAAGTCAATTGCGTCACGTGCACCGCAGGCATCAACGCATTTGAAGCATTCGATGCAGTAGTCACGGTTAACGCTGTAAATTAATGGCACAGTCTGGTCAAAGGGAACCGATATGGCTTTGCGGGTGCCAAGGTTCATGTCCCATTCGTTGGGGTACTCGATGGGGCAGGAGTCCTTGCATTCGCCGCAGCCGGTGCATTTCTCTGGGATAACATAGCGGGGGTTTTTGCGCAGGGTAACCTTAAAGTTGCCGATGTAGCCTTCGCATTTAAGCAGTTCACTGTTGGCAAAAATCGTGATGTTGGGGTGGCGTGCGCAGTCCACCATCTTTGGCCCCTCGATGCATATGCTGCAGTCCAGCGTGGGAAAAGTTTTGTCCAACGCCGCCATGTGCCCGCCAATACTTTGGGTATTCTCAAGCATGTAAACCTTAAAGCCCTGCTCAGCAAGATCCAGCGCAGCATTCATCCCTGCGATTCCACCCCCGATGATAAGCGCCTTGTTGGTGACGGGCACCTCGATGGTCTGCAGAGGCTGCATCAAGCGAACCTTAGCAACAGCCATCTTCACGGCGTCCTTGGCACGTTCAGTTGCTGCGGCAGGGTCGCTTTGGTGGCACCAGGACGCGAATTCACGGATGTTAGCCATCTCATAAAGATACGGGTTCAACCCAGCTTCGCTGACGGTTCGCCGGAAAGTGGGTTCATGCATACGTGGAGAACAAGCAGCGATAACCACGCGGTTGAGCTTATGCAGCCGGATAGCTTTGCGGATTTCCTCTTGTCCAGGGTCAGCGCAGGTGTAGCGGTTCTCCTTCACAAACGCCACATCAGGGATGGTTTTGGCATATTCTGCGACTGCATGAACATCCACTGTGCCAGCGATGTTTAATCCACAGTGACAAACGAAGACTCCGACACGGAGCTCTTCAGGTTTAGGGGGCGTTAATGGGTTGCTGCTCATTTCTTCTTCATCTCTTCAACCACAAAGCGGTTCTCAACCAACTCGAGGCGATGTTTAGCTGCATGCGCCTTAAACTCTTTCACCGCATCTGATGGGCTAGTTATGCGCTCGAGGGTTTTATTCCAGGCGCCAGAATGAACTTCAGTGTGGTTGACCTTGGTTCGTTTCACAACGAGCGCCTCCTCTACTGGACAAACGTTTTTGCATGCGCCGCAGTAGGTGCAGGTTAACTCGTTAACGTAAACCTTTCCATCCTCGCCCCGCATAAGCGTGCCTGCTATTGGGCATACATCGAGGCATTCTTGGCAGTTCGGTGGGCACTTCTCTGGGTTAATGCTGATTCTGCCTTCAAAGGCTTTTTTAACGCGGATTGCTCCGGGGTGACATTTGAATTCGCATGCCCGGCAGGTGGGGCAATGCTCCTTGTCGATGTTGATGCTGACTTGCACACGTTTCTGCCCCATTGGAGAGAGTGCAGAGACATCCGTTACGGGGTTGCCGTCAAACCCCACTTTGGAGACTTTGATCAGGTTCAAGGGGCATGTATCTTCGCATTCCACGCATGTTTTGTCGCATTTATGGGTGTCAATTTGGATGTCACGGAGAAGCTGGGGGTAGCTGTCTTTTGCCAGAACTGAGAGGATGTGGCTGCCATTCTGGGTTACCTTTACTGCGCCGTAAGGACAGGTTATATCGCATATTCCACAGAAGTTACATTTTGTTTGGTCAATGTCTAGCTGGACCTTTTGCGCCTTCCCAGAGCGTTTTGACTGTTTTATTGTAGTTATAGCTTGCTTGGGACAGGCTAGGGTACAAATTTGGCAGCCGACACATCGTGTTTTGTCGAGGGTTAACTTGTATTCTTTAACTTGCATTCTCCACTCTAAACATAAAGTGTCTGCCGCATTTTTCTTTAAAGCTTGAAACGGCATGATTTTCACCGTGGACGTTTTTGCGTGGTTTAACTCAACATCACGCGACGAGGAACCCTGAATGCACTGTGAAATGTTTACCTTATGTTATAAATATTGCCCGAGAAAAACTATGAATCAACATCAAAAAGTTCAAAAAACAAAATTCTTCCGGCAAACCTTCACGTTTGTTGAGGCATAGCTAAACAGACAGGGCATATGTCAGGCGCAAGCTACCTGCTCTGGCTAATTGTTTAGCGCATAAAGGGCCCCTCAGTCCTTAAAGGTTCACTTGCCTAAATGGTCAATCGAACCCAAAAACCAAGCTGACTCAACAGGACACAGAAGCCTTGATAAAATCACCTAAAAAGTTCAAAGGTCAATATTAAACGCATAAGCCTCCGAATCGGCTAAAGAAGGGGTGCCGCTGCCAGCCGCCGCCTGGACATTCCACGTCCATTTTGGGTTCGTCTCAACCTAAACGACGCGGGCAAGAAGAAATGCTTATTAAATGAGTCGGGATAGAGTTCAGAAGCCAGGCAAAAAGCTGGGCGAGTAGATCAGCCTGGTATGATCGCCACGTTGGCATCGTGGAGGTCGCGGGTTCAAATCCCGCCTCGTCCACCAAACACTTATCTAATTACTGCCTGAAGAACGGCGTAAGCTGCTATACGCTAATTTATTTTAGCGGTAGGCTATGCCCATACGTTCCATAAAATCAAGAACCGCCCGATACTCCTCGAGGTATTGCATGCCTTTCGCGGTGAGCTTATATGATGTTTGGTCCTCGATCAGTTGGAGTCCCTCTAAGTCCGATAAGTACCCCTTCAAACGATCAAAGGGAACCTTCATTTTTATTTGAACATGCGTTAGGACAATTTTTTCAGAGTTACAGTTTGCAGCGTTAAGAATAGACAAAAGATCGCCATAAATTTTCATTTTGTTTCTTTTGGCTATTCTCATTGAAAGCTCCTGTTTTGTGGTTTATGAAAACTTCGATAAGCGATAATTAGGAATAGAATCAAGCCTACAAATCGAAGCACCACTCCACCGTAAAAAGGAACTCTGTTAGCGGGGTAGAATACCCAAGTCATCAGGGAGTACTGACTGAATGCAAGGAACATGAATCCAAGGGGCGTCAGTATGGTTTTAGAATTCTGTGCCTGCAAGTGACTCCGAAGGGTATGGATGGCGATGTAGGTGAGGCAGATTATGCTAAAGATCCTGACGTATAAGAACAGAAAATTGTAATCGCTAAGCGAGAATTGTGGGCCGATAAAGATTAAAACCGCAAGTGAGGACAAAATCACAAGTAACCCACTCAAGATTGCATCCCAAATAAGTCGCGTGTATTTTGAGGGCTTCTTCGAGAAATAATATGTGAAAGTCAAGAAAGCAAAAGCGAATGGCCTTGCAAGAAGTTGAAACCAAGTTAAATTATCAACTGAGACACTTGGGTCCATGAAAATCGGGTATGAATGTGCAACAGCCGCAATCACGTAGGTTGCCCCTAGAAAGCCAAATCCAAGAGGTAGACCGATGTAGCGGCCTTCTCCAGTTACTCGGTAGGGTTTAATTAAGAACCATACAAGAACAAAGCAAAGGATCGCCGCGAATACTTCTATTGCAACTAAGACAACCTGTTCGAGTGGTGATATGATTTTGCGGTGCCTCCGATGTTACACAGTGTAGCGGCTGTTTAGGTATATTTAATTTCTCCCCATGTGAACAAAAATCTAGGTTAAAAGGCGATAAAAAACGCCTACCGCTTTCCCTGTAGATGCAGGGACTTGTCAAACTCAGGTTGTTTTGTGCTATTGTACTTTCCTGTAATAGGTAAACCCTTAAAATTCATCAAACAGATTACAGCTTAGGGCTAAACATGTCAGTCGAGAAAAGGTTAGGGATCATCCAAGATGTCATTTTATCAACCGACCCCAAAAACCGCTATGACCTCTACATTACCGAGAACCGCATCGCTATTGTTTGTTTGGGCAAAATGAGCCGCAATGAATCCGACTCTTACAGGTCGCTTTCGGCGATTCCCGCAGCTTTCGGTATGCCAGCACCCAGCGATGGAGCTACGCAGCCCAAACAGGACATGGCGGAGATTGAAGCGGAGATAAACAGGATGCCCCTTGATGACCTGCTTAGGTTGAGCAAAAAAAGTTGCTACTACACCTATGACGAGATCAAGGAGCTACGCTTGATTTTGGGGCGTCGATCAGTTTTTTGGATTCTAAGTGATGAATGCGCATCAAAGTTTATTCCCAGTCCTGAGCAGTCATGGGTGCTGCTGGGGTTGATGGTGGCGGCTGAACCGCTTAAAAGCAAGCTTGCGGTAGCGGGGAAATGGAGTTTGCTTGAAAAAATTTTCCAAAGAAAACCTTAACGTTCTGCACACACTGGAGGACTGGTATTCTTTAACGGTATGCTGTTTTCTATAGTTGTTGTGGGGGACCCCTCTTTACTCAACAACAACCAGCGGATTATCTAAAACAACGCTTTTTGGAAACGGGCTTTAAGGCACATTGCAAACAGGTTGTGGAGAAACCTACAAGCAGAAAATCAAAAATTTGATCTACTGCCAAGGGAGGGAGAAAACTGCGGCTGGCAGTTAAATCCATTTTCCTCTGCTAAACAGGCCCAAGCTATTGCCTACACTGTACATGAGGTACTTATCAACCGGATAATACTTGGTGCAGTAATGGCACATCTCGTAGCTGCGCTGCTGAGACTTAAAACGCTTAACCAACGTGTCATAGTCATCCTTTAGCAGGTTACCTAATGTGTACTTAAGCGAAAAATCCATATCGCAGCTCTGCACGCGGCCATCAGGCATAATCACAAACTGGGGCGTGCGGGTTTTGCGGCATACACCGACCCTTCTTGCCTTGGGCAGTTCGCCGCGGCAGATTTTTTCCCTCTGGTTACTGATAAAGAGGTCGTTCATGGTGATGTACTGCACGTTGGGTATGCCTTGCATCACGCAGAAGAGATTGTTTTTGTATTCTTCGTTGATTTTGAAGTACGCGTTTTTGCCGTCTGGCAGATGCAGCACAAATCCCTCGTATTGCAAGTCCAGTAGGTCTTTGACTGTTTGGTTGGATGCGCCCTGCAGGGTGGTGGCGACGTGGATTCGGTAGCCTTCCTTGTAGGCGTATTTTGCCATCTCAGCAAACGCGGGGTTCACGCATGGTTCACAGAACCCTGAAAAGTCTATAGCGACGCGCTTAGGAACGTGCGAAAGCATGATTTTGAAGTTTTCAGGCGTTAACTGCCTATCTGCTTTTCCGTAGTTTTTGAGCAGCACTTCTTGGGGGCAGAACTTGTGACAATTCACTGGGCAACCTATCGCCAAAGTGAACTCCACATACTCGCTCTGGTAGAAGCTGTTCGCACGGTCTCCAGCGCTTTCAAGCTTGGAGCCCATGATTCCATCTAACTTCACGCTTACTTAAAAATCTATCTTCCAAAATAAAAATATCCCGCTCATAGAGATAAGTTCTAGATCAACGGCACTTAGCTCAACCTGCCGCTCCAAATCAAACAACCAACTTTTCCCGAGATATACCCACAAGCCCCCGCTTCAGGTAACCCACCACATCAGGCGTGAAAATCGAGAGCGCCGCCAACAAGAAATTCAGCGGAAACACCATCGGATACTCAAACAGGTTACCGCCATAGGAACCCACGATGTTTTGCATGTTACCCCAAAGCTGGAACAGCGACCAAGCAGTCACCCACGTAAGCGCCCCCGCCAATCGCCGCCCATATTTACCCCGCCAAGTATCGGTTTGGCCGTAAAGGTTTTGGAAAAAAACTTCCCCCGCAACCGCCCCAGCGCCACCGGGGAAGAAAGCATTCACCAAGACCTTCTCGACGAGGTTGCCGGGGATAAAGTGATCAACCCATGGAACCGCAAACCAGCTTAGCACAGGCAAAAGCACGTTTCCGGAGACAAGGCGAATCAGCACGGGTACAGCGTAGACGGCGGCGCCGCCGATTTGCCAAATCCAAAAGCGCTTCGAATGCAGTGAGTTGCTAAGAGCCGTCAGGAGCATAGCTGTATCTTAGACTGTACAGTTAAAATAGTTTTCAAAGGGTTTTCGCTGGGTTGGCTGCAATAGCTTTTTTAGGTTTATTCAAGCTTAGTTGGGCGGTGCAGACTTTGGAAGAAGCATCAATCTGGGTTCCAGCCGACGGCGACACATTCGTCACCACCGACGGTTTTATCATGAACACGTTTGGGTACGAGCACCCCGACGACCGCGTCTTTGCCTTCCTCAAATATATCCCCGCCAAATACAAAGACCTCTTCAACGTCGAAATGCTCAGCCGCACATGGAAATTCGGCACAAACCCGCTTACCAGCCAGCTTTTCCGCGCCGAGAAACTCTACACCGCCAAAAACTACCAAACCTTCATCGAGGCCTTCCGCAAAAACTTCCCCAAGTACCTCTTCTATGATGAGACACGCAGCAAAGAACTCATCACGGCGCCGCTGGATAAAATCGAGCAGGTGTTTGTCCCAAAAGACCGCCTTGTCTGGCTTCAAAACCTAAAAAACCCCGATTCCTTCCAGCAGATGGCGCTTGAAATCGTTAGTTTAGTCCACAAGGAATCCGGTGTTCCCTACGTGGATCTGGGGTTGCATGGCTCCACAGCGCTTGAGATGCATTCCCAGGAAAGCGACATCGACTTTGTGGTGTATGGCACCGAGAATTTCCGCCGAGTCGAAGAAACCATCCAAAGGCTCGTTAACCAGGGCACTTTCAGCTACATCGCGGGCAACCGCATCGAAGCCGCACGTCACTTCGTAGGCAAATACAAGGGCAAAATCTGGATGTACAACGCCACCAAAAAACCCGACGAAATCAAGGGGCAATACGGCGACTACACCTACACTGCGCTTCTACCTGTGCGGTTTTGGGCTACCGTCTGCGATGACACCCAAACCATGTATCGCCCGGCAATCTATAAAATCAGCAACTACAAACCCCAAGATGCCCAATCTGAGCTTGAACTCGACAAAGTACCCTTGCAGGTCGTTTCAAACATCGGCTGCTACCGCAACGTAGCCCGCATGGGCCAGCAGATCAAGGTGGCAGGCACCCTAGAGAAAGCCCAATCCACCCACGACGGCAGCAGCTTCTATCAGGTTGTCGTTGGAACCGCCACTTCGGAAGAAGAGTACATATGGCCAACCTAAAGCTACGCGACCGCGACGCCATCCAATCCGCCGAGGGCATAATCTTCCGCGTCTTCGGCTACAGTCACCCATCCGCCGCGTACATCTGCGACGCCGAATACGCCAGCAGCAAAATCTTCCAATCCAAAGACCCCCGTGCGCCACGCGAGGGCAGAAGCGAGCTCTTCTACAAATTCTACAACGACGAAGGCATGAAACTCGTCGCCAAAAAGTACCCGCAATACCTTGTTGAGCATAAGATGCTGGGGCTAAAACTCGTTGGCGTCCCCGAAAACCTCATTGCGGAGGCGCGGCAGCCGCAGCCAAGGTTGCAGACGCTGCTCAGGCAGGGTCCGACTGATAGTCTTTTAGCTGCCATGGAGAGAGTTTTAGGCATAGCCACATCTAAATCCGGAGTCTCAGCGGAAAGCTTCGGCGTCTTTGGCTCGATGCTCCATGGGTTCCATCATCCAAAATACAGTGACATCGACTTCACCATCTACGGTAAAGCCGAAAACCGCCGAATCGTCGAGGCTAACCGCCAACTCTACAGCGACCCCGCCTCGGGACTTACCAACGAATTCGCCTCGGAAGACGCTATGGCGGGTAAGACTTGGCTCTTCAAGAACTTCACTGTTCCCGATTTTGTCTGGCATCAACGCCGCAAATACATCTACGGCCTCTATGATGACCGCGCGCACAGCGGCAGAATAATAAAAGCCGAGTTTGAACCCGTCAAGGACTGGAGCGAAATCCAAAACGAATACAACCCAGACGCGCGGATAGTACAGAGGGGCTGGGTGAAGCTTAAAGCGCGGGTGACAGCCGACGACAATGGCCCTTTCATACCTTCAGTCTACGGCATCGAGCCGCTGGAGGTCCTTAGCGGTCCCCGCGAGGCAATTGAGGCACTGCGGGTTTTTAGTTACATGGAGGAGTTCCGCCAGCAAGTGCAACGCGACGAAACCATCATCGTGGAGGGCAACCTTGAAGAAGTTCAATCCCCCCTCGGCGGCAGCCTGCAGGTAACGTTGACGTATTGTCCCCGCTACTACGAGCAGGTCCTAAAAGCCCTGCACTAATGAGCCAAAACCATGTAGTCTTGGGGTTTGTTGCCTAAAATTAGGCGGTAATGTTTTTTGCCGTTTTTCTTTTCTGTAACCAACTCAGCTTTGCCCTGTGCCTCAATGCACTCGCCGACGGTGGTTTGCATACAGAACCTGCCGCGGAACGAGGCCACCTCCGCAATCGGCGCCAACTCCTCTCCGCAGAGAACTTTCACGTTTTTAAGCTTGTAGCTGCATGGCGTAAAGAGCGCCTGGGCGTCGTCGGCGATTTCCGCCTGGATTTTGAGGTAGCCGCTGTTCTGGTAGCATAAATCGCCGTACTGCTCGGTGGATTCGTTCCAGTCTTTTAGGAATCGTATGAAGTAATCAACACCCATGAACATGCCTTGAAATGCCTTGCGTGACTCCACCAAAGCAAAATCCTCAAAGCTCATCTGGGTATCCTTGACGCGGAAATCATAAAGCGCACGCAGCTCCGACTGCGTATACGCCTTAAAACCTGATCCCTCCCTTTCTCGCAGCTCCTGCAATGCACGGTAGGCTTTGCGGCTGTTTTCGATGCCGTAGACGAGGGGGTCGATGTCGGAGGTGGCGGTGGTTAACCCGGCCATGATGGAGCCGGAGATGCCGATGGCGTCCCAGGGGATGTCTGCTTTGTCTTTGAGGGCGGCTGCTAGGCGGTAGGCTTTTTCTTCGAGGGGACTGCGGGTTTCTGCGTTTCGAAGCTGGGCAAGCTTCTGGTTTGGATGGTAAACCTCGGTTATTTGCTCGACGGGGACTTCGCAGAGGGTTTCGCCGAAAACATGGTCATAGACGACTAGTTCAGGAGTGTTTTCTTGGAGGTAGCGGAAGCGGTCTTGGAGGCTGTAGACTTTTCCGTAGGTGACGTCGCCGCTTTTTCTGTTGCCTGCCTTGTCAGGGATGAAGCGTGGAAACGCCACGATGCGGTTTGGCGGGTGAGTGGTGCCTTTTACATCGAAGACTACGCCGTTTTGTGTTTTTATGAGGTCTCCTTCACGTGCCTGCATTTACCCTGCGCCCTTGTAAGTTGCTTCAATTGTGTGTAGTTTTTTACATAACGTTAATAAGGGTTTTTTTTTACCGTAATAGAACGGTGCATAAAAATGAGCAGCCTCCAAAAGGCACAGCACATCAGCCGATGCTTGCAGCTTGCCATAGTTCTTGAAGTAAGCGCAGACAAACCTGGAAACGTCAACCTAGTGGTGGATTTTGAAGGCACCCGGTGCGAGCATTTTCTGGCTTCCTCTATAGCGGCGGGACCCAGCTTCCAAGAGGGCGCCGCAAGAGGCATAGAGATTGCACAGAAAAAACGTGGTCTCTCAGAGGCGGGGCTTGGGGAACTCATCAGGTGGGGCATCGCAGACATAGATGCTTGGCAGCATGGCGGCAACACGCTTTTGGGTACAATTATGCTTTTTGCGCCTTTGGCTGTTGCGGCAGGTATGACGCCTTCTGATAGCAGTTACCGATTGGATTTTGGAGTGCTCCGCCGAAACCTCGATGCCGTAATCAAAGAATCAACCGCTCGGGATGCCGTGGGCGTGTATGAAGCCATCGAAATCGCCAAGCCCAGCGGACTCAACGGTGCACCGGACCTAAACGTGAAGGACCAAAACTCCAAAAAACGCCTGATGGCCGAGAACGTTACGTTGCTGGAGGTTTTCAGAATCGCCTCAGCCTACGATGACATCTGCAGCGAATGGGTCAACAATTTCCCAATAACCTTCGATTTAGCCTACCCTTACCTCATGAATGAACTAAAACATAAAGACCTAAACAGCTCCATCGTCAACACCTTCCTAAAAGTGCTCTCAGAACACCCCGACACATTTATCTCGCGTAAAGTTGGCTTAGAAAAAGCCCAAGAGGTCTCCGTGGGCGCAAAAGAAATCCTTGAGTTAGGCGGCGTCGAAACAGCCCAGGGCAAAGAGTGCCTGATTGCGTTTGACAAAAAACTCCGCACAGCAGGCAACGACTACAACCCCGGCACCACCGCGGACATGACGGCGATGGCGCTGGCGCTTTGCACACTCAGCGGCTACCGACCATAACATGCAATTTCGCCTCTTGCTGCTAAATCTTTATATCAAAAGCTTCATTCAAGCCCAGAAAGCGAGTGAATAGTGATGTCCGCTCAAAGTGACGCAGAAAAATTCGGTTTCCTCGTTAAATTAGCCCTCGAGATGGGTGCCGCAGAAGCAAAAATCGTTCCCGCCGCACACGTTGTTGTCGAAGATCGGGTGCCTCTAAAATGTAAGGTTGGCTGTAAATACTACGGCCAAACCCTCGCCTGCCCACCTTACACTCCCACCGCTGAGCAGTTCCGCAAAATCGTCGGCGAATACAGTTATGCGATGTTTATGAAGTTCACCACCACCGCTACTGCTGAACCCGAAGTCTACAAGCACCTCATGACTTACCAAACCGACCCAAACGTGCCCGCCGACATCAAGGAGAAAGCCGCCAAGTTCTGGCAGGACTGGAAAGACAGCAAACGCACCATGCTCCAATCCGTCGTGGATCTCGAGAAAGCCGCGATGAAGCAGGGCTACAGCCTCGCCATATCCTTCATCTCTGGGCATTGTCAACTCTGCGAAACCTGTAGCACTGATACTGGCATCTGCCGGCACCCTGAACTGATGCGGATGTCAGAGGATGCTTTGGGAGTGAACGTGAAGAAAACCGCAGCTAACGCAGGCATAGAATACAAGTTTCCCTTCACCAAAAACGCGGATTCCTTTGCTCTATTGCTCATTGACTAAACCCTGCAGAAACCCTAAATATCTTGTATTCTCAATTTGAAAGCAGAGAGATATGAAGCTTCTACTTGACGAGATGTATGCAGGATTAAAGGAGTATTTTGAGGCGCTGGGCTACCAAGTGGTGACTGCGCAGGAAGCGGGTTTAAAAGCAGCCAAAGACCGCGCCGTCGTGGAATACGCAGAAAAGCATGGTTTGCTGCTGGTGACTCAGGACCAGAAACCCGCCGAGCTCGCCCAGCTACTTGGGGTAAAATGCGTTTACATATCTAACCTTATGATCGCCAAGCTGGTGGATGAGCAAATCAAAGCCTTCTCCAAAGAGGCTTAAACGCTGATGTGACGCAGGTACTTGTTCCATAGATACGCTGCCGCGTAGCCAGCCACCGAACCCACTGCTGGACCCATAAACAGGACAAGTATGTCTAGCATGGGGCTTCGTTGGATAAAGAGGCTCACGTAGGTTAAGCCGTAGTTGGCGACTATTTCTGGGGAGGCTGCGAAGGCGGCATAGCTGGAAACCGCTATGAGCAGCGTGCTGACTGCCATGGCTGCTATGAGGCGGTTGCGGTTAACGCCCTGCTTGGAGCCTCTTATTCTAAAGATGTAAAGGGAGAGGTCTACGTAGACGCCGTAGAGGAACGCGAAGAAGAACGTGAAGGGACCTAGCGCGGGGCTGACCAGCGCCGTAAGTAAGCCGCCGACGGCTCCGACATACATGGCGCCGACGCGGTGAATGAAGAGCGCGCTTAACGCGAGGAGCACGGCTTGGATGACTATCATGAGGTAGTTAAGTGGCGGCGGGAGGAACATGTTTGCAACGAAGATGATTGAGCCGAAGAGTGCGATAATGAATAACCTCTGGAGTCGCTGCGTCCCATTTTCCCCTCTTTGCTATAGCATTAGCGGTTGCATTAAAAAACCTATATTTTTTCATGTGTTCCTGCGAAAGGAAAATAAGCGGTTAATCCATATGGGCACTTAAGGCGAGATAGATGAAGTGTGAACGATGCGGTAGCGAGATATCTGAGACCGAAGTTGCCAGCTATCAGGGAAAAACTTTATGCGAGGACTGCTGCTTTGACCTGATAAATCCACCCAAAACCTGTGACCCCACCGCGGTCTCCTCGACTCTTATGGTGCGTAAGCAGCTTGGGCAGACTGGAACCGAGGGGCTTAGTGAGCGGCAGAAAGAAATCTACACTCTGGTGGTGGCGAAGGGCCGTATCAGCCGAGAGGAACTTATGCAAACCTTAAAGCTTTCGCCGTCGGAGTTTGAGCGGGAGTTTTCGGTTCTGCGTCACTGTGAATTGCTCCGCGGCTTCAAAGAGGGCAATATGGTTTTTTTCACTAAGTTTTAGATATTTAGCTTCCGTTGGGCTTGACGCTTGCTTTCTTATTGTTGAATGGGTTTTTAACGGAAAGTTATAAATCTT
Organism: Candidatus Bathyarchaeota archaeon; assembly: GCA_026014735.1. NCBI lineage: Archaea > Thermoproteati > Candidatus Bathyarchaeota > Candidatus Bathyarchaeota archaeon. The sequence goes on along the minus strand of JAOZHT010000001.1, from coordinate 1,009,674 downwards.
CAAGATGTTATATTAGTTCACCATCCGTTAATTGCCTCATATATGTATAATGAACTTGGAGAAAAGGTAAGTTGAGCACACACGCAGAAGACCTAAAACTACGATTAATGACCATAGAACTTCTACGTACTGCAAAGTACAAGCGCAACATAACCTACCGCGAGTTAGCCTCCAAAACAGGCTTACCCGTAACCGTCCTAAGCCGCTACGCCAAGGGCCACGTGCTCCCCAACACCACCCGGGCAAAACAGCTCTGGCGGGTCCTCACCAAACTCGTCGGCTTAGAAGCGGAACTCCGCAGCCGCATAAAATTCGACGACATCGGCTACTTCGACAACACCGAAATCGTCGGTGACTACAACATCCTCCAGCAAGCAGCCAACCACGCCCTCGCCAACTTCGCGGGAAAACGGGTCACCAAAATCCTAACCGCCGCCGTAGACGGCATACCCCTAGCAACCATGGTTGCCAACGCGTTGGGCGTGAACCTCATCGTGGCTAAGCGTAACAAGGAAGTGGGCGTCCGCGCGTTTTTGGAGGAAACCTACATTCTCGGACGCGACAGCGGCGTCACCGTGACCCTCTACATCCCCAAGGACGCTATCAAGAAACGCGACAGTGTCCTTGTTGTGGATGACATGATTAAGAGCGGCGAAACCCAGGAGGCACTGGTAAATCTGGTTAAGAAATCTAAAGCTGAGGTTTCCGGCATCTTCTCGCTGATTGCGGTGGGTGAGGAATGGAGGAAGCGGCTAAAGCCAGGTCAGGATAGCCCCATCGAAGTGGTTACCCACCTAAAATCCCCCTTTGACTCTTAAGGTTAAAGCTGCATGTGACAGTTTTTATTTTTCTTTTACCTAACCATATTTATGAAACCCTTAGTTATTTTTGCCATTGTTCTTTTAGTAACGCCGGTTTTTTTAGTACAAGCCCAATCCCCGCAAGGTACGGCTAATTTAGATATCTCAACCATCCGATGGAACAAATCCGCATTAGACATTCAAATCATCGAAGCCTCCAACGAAAGCTGGTGGCAACCTGAATTCTTGAATGCAACGACCAATACGCTGGCTAATTGGAAAAGCGCGATAGATTTCTTCACCGAGAAGTACCCTGATTATTCCTATCTGTCGAGTTTAACTTTTGATTTCACCGTTTCCCAGCAAGCCACGGACGGATATGACGTTTACTTTATTTTTGCACAAACAATCCCCCACGAGAATAACTTGGTGCTAGGCCGAACCACCACTTACCCTACATCCTCCAATAACATAGACCACTGCGTAATCACGTTGGCTACGACATCGCAAACCCTATCATTTAACACCGATGGAATGATGAATGTGGCAATGCACGAGTTTGGACATGCCCTTGGCTTGGGACACAGCAACAGCACCGACGATTTAATGTACCCATCCAACGACCTGATTTTTTCAGAGAATCAAATATCAACCTTAGACCTGTACGGCCTCGCAATTCTGTTTAATTGGCTTAATGAAGGTTCACCGCCCACGCCCCAAACAAACACAATCACCCTGCCCGCTGACATAGTATTCGAATATGCGCCTGTCTCGAAGGGTTCTCCGGCGCCTCAAGATGACCCTTTAAGTTTCTTAGCGGCGGCAGTAGCCTTTGTTAAGGAAAACACTGTTACCTTGCTGATTATTGCGGCAGCAATTTGCTTCCTTGTTGCCTTGGCCATCGTTTTAATGACAAAAATGCCTCGGAGAAAGCTTTAGCCAATGCCTATTGCTTGTGCCTACGCCGAATGGGGACTCCAAAAACTTTAACACCATCATCACAACTAAGCTCACTGACGAGGCAAATTTAGATGCGGATGATTAAATGGCAGAACGGATCAGTAATTACCCCCGACCAAACCAAGCTGCCCCTCCAAGAAGTCACCTTAACAATAAAATCCGTCGAGCAGATGGCGGAAGCCATAAAGGTGCTCCGAATCCGCGGCGCGCCGCTTCTAGGTGCAGCCGCAGGTTTTGGCATAGCCATCGCCGCGTACAATTCCACTGCAAAAACCCCCAGCCAACTCCTAGTTGAACTCGACGCGGCAGGCACCCTTATCAAGCGTCAACGACCCACCGCAGTGAACCTGTTCTGGGGCGTCGACAGGGTCTTAGCCAAAGCCAAATCTACCCAGAGTGGAGTGGAGCCGATTAAAGCCGCAGTTATCGCGGAAGCCCAAGCAATCGCCGACGAAGACGCCGCCAACAACCATGCTTTAGGCAAAAACGGCGCCATTCTAATCGACGACGGGGACACTATACTAACCCACTGTAACGCCGGGGAACTCTGCGCAGTTGAATACGGCACCGCATTAGGTGTTGTTAGAGCCGCATGGGAGCAGGGAAAAAAAATCAAGGTTATCGCCGACGAAACCCGTCCGCTACTGCAGGGCGCACGCTTAACCGCTTATGAGCTGAAACGCGACGGCATCCCCGTTACCTTAATCACCGATAATATGGCAGCACATGTTATGAGCAAGGGCCTCGTTGACAAGGTGGTGGTGGGCGCCGACCGCATTGTGCAGGACGCGGTATTCAACAAAATCGGCACCTACGGCGTCGCTGTGCTGGCGCATGAACACGGCATCCCATTCTATGTCGCCGCCCCAAAATCCACTTTTGACTTAACCAGAAAAGCCGCCGATGTAGAGATTGAGGAACGCAACCCTGAGGAAGTTACGCATGTGGGCTGCCAGCAAACCGCGCCTAATGGAGTCGCCGTCTATAACCCCGCCTTTGACGCGACACCGCTCAGGTACGTGGCAGGCATCATAACTGAGAGCGGTGTCTTCACTAAAAAGGACTACAAAAAATTCAGCCCCACCTTTCCCCTTTAAACCCCTTTTTCCACGGCCACCGCACAGCAAATAAGGTTGCCGAGGCATAACGTATATGAGCCGAAGCGCCCAAATCAAGCCTTCATAGTGAATTGCAGATGAGCGAACAAAAGAAGCCCCAGCCAGTTGAATTCAAAACATGCGGTACACTCGCCGAAAAGGGTATAGTGGTTGCGGAGCAAAGCAGCATCGATCAGCTTACCAGCAGAGGCTACGGTGCATCCGAGGGCAAAGTCTTCACGTTAACCTTCTTTGAAGCGCTCTACTTGCAGGACAAAGGTATGCTGGATGTTAAAGACAAAGATGGCGCCGCCGTGGATTTTCAGGCTCTGCTACACCTCTACGGAATGCAAAACGAGAATGCATGGGTTAACTACCTTATTTACCGGGACCTTCGCAGCCGCGGATACGTGGTAAGAGAGGGCTTTGGGGTGGGCATAGATTTCCGCATCTACGAGCGGGGTTCTTATGGTAAAGACACTGCGCCTTACCTTATTTTAGGAACACAGGAAGGCAAGCCGCTGCCCATCAACGACTTAGCCGATGCACTCTCGAAGTGCCAGAGCCAAAAGAAAGAGCTAGTTTTGGCGGTTATGAACCGCCGCGGCGAAATCGTCTACTATTCTGTTGGCGAGTTGCATTTCCCCGTTTAAATGGCGTTTTGGCTCATCAGCAAATCCTGGACAGTCATCATCTGAATGTCTAGACCATAGCTGCTTCGTGCGCGCACTTTGCCTCTGATAGCGTCGGGGCTAAACCCGAAGGCGACTATGACGCCGTTGCGGGCTTTCTTTCGTGCAACCGAAGAGGCGAAGAGGTCGATGTCACGCATGCCCACGCTGTCGGTTTGCTTAATGGAGAGAGGGTAACCGACAGAGGAGAATCCGTCGATTCCGCGGGAAGTATCCATCGAGGAAGCGGCGGTTCCACGCATTTTCTTGATAACCCAAGCTTGATAATCCGCATAAGACATTTTGCGCAGGGACTTCTCGCTGGTTCCCCGACGCTTCATAACCATAACTCCTCCGACTAATCCGCCCACCACCAGAAGGATAATCAGAGCTATTTCCCCGATTAATCCGAAGTCCACCTTGAGAGTGTTTGATTTCGCCGGGGTGATTCGATGAATGAAACCGCTATCCTCGTCATCTGAGTCGTCAGAATCTTGCGCAGAAGGCTTTGCGGTGGGTGAAGTTGTAGCGGTTGGAGAGGCAGTAGGGGTACCTGTGGGGATAGTAACGCCACCACCACCACCGCCTCCACCAATGTCTCCGTCGTCTCCGCTGTCATCGTCGCCTTCATCTTGACATTGAACATTAATCGGTAAAACTCCAAGCAGAAACACTATAACAACACAGATTGCCAGCCATTTAGCTGCTGCTTTTTTACTCAGAGACTGCATAGCATTAACCGTCCTAAACGTTTCCTCGACTAATAGAGGCTATTGTATGGTTTGCCTTAAATAATTTTGCAGGAAAATGCCGCTTCCTCCCCGCATAGACCATATTCGCAGGCTAAAATGGCGACGGAAAGTCAACTGAGCATAGAAAAAGTGATCTCTCAAACGTTATTCCTCCACAGCAAGTTATTTAGGGTAAAACAAACTGCCTCAATAGGGGCAACCGCTATGGCATCAACCAACAAATACTCATGGAATGCAAGAGACTACGCGAAAAACTCCCAAAATCAGTACCAGTGGGCACAGGAGTTAATTCCCAAACTAAAACTATGCGGAGACGAGCGCCTCTTAGACATCGGATGCGGCGACGGAAAAATCACTGCTGAACTCGCAGGTTGTCTCCCCCACGGTAGCGCAGTAGGTATCGACAGCTCAGCGCAGATGATTAACCTCGCCAAAACCAGCTTCCCGGGCCAGCAGCATCCAAACCTATCCTTCCAGTTGATGGATGCACGAAGCCTCAGCTTTAGCGAGGAATTTGATTTAGCTTTCTCGAATGCGGCGCTGCACTGGATAGTTGACCAAAAAGCTGTTTTGGCAGGCGTGCACAGAGCCCTTAAGCCTAGGGGGCGGCTGCTGTTTCAGATGGCAGGCAGGGGCAACGCCAAAGCAGTGCTTGATATCCTCGATGAGTTGCGTGTGATGGAGCCTTGGCGGAGCTACTTTGAAGGCTTTGCTTTTCCCTATGCCTTTTTGGACGCGGAAGAGTACCGTGCGCTTTTGGTTGATGCTGGGCTGGATCCGGTGCGTGTGGAGCTGTTCCCGCGGGACATGAAGTTCCCCAGCGCTGAGGGCATGGCGGGGTGGGTGCGTACGACTTGGCTGCCCTTTACTGAGCGTGTGCCGCCTGAAAAACGCGAGGGCTTTGTAGAGGCTATAGTGAACCATTATCTTAAGGAGCACCCCGCAGGGAATGATGGGCTTATCCATTTGGGTATGATGAGGCTGGAAGTAGAAGCACAAAAAAAGCGCGAGATTTAACACTAAAAGACGATAAAAGAGCCAATGTATTCTTGCCCCCTGATGGTTAAGGCTTACTCCGCCGAGAGTTTTAAAAGAACAACCGCCATCTCTATGTTATTTAGAAGAGATCAGTATGCCAGCTTTCCAACCTGTCCGCGGAATGCGCGACTTAATCGGTGAAGAAGCCCAAACCTTCGCCGCTATCATAGCAAACGCCAGACAAACCGCAGGCCTCTATGGCTTCCGAGAAGTCATCACTCCACATGTGGAGCCGCTGGAGCTGCTAAGCGCAAAAAGCGGCGAGGAAATCCGCCAGCGCATGTTCATCTTCAAAGATCTCGGTGAGCGTCAGGTGGCGCTACGCCCGGAATTCACTGCCTCAATCGCACGGTTAGTTACGACATCGCTTAGAAACGACCCTAAGCCGCTTCGTCTCTTCTCTGTGGGCACCGTTTACCGCTATGATGAGCCACAGCGTGGACGCTACCGCGAATTCTGGCAATCCAACTTTGAGTTGATGGGCTCAGCCAAACCAGAGGCGGACGCGGAAATCGTGCTGCTTACCAACACGCTTATGGCGTCGCTTGGGCTTTCGGGCTACGCCTTTAAGGTGGGGCACATCGGCGTTATCCGGGGCATCCTTAGCCAAGATGGCGTAGACGAGAGAACCCAGAACGCCGTGTTTCAGCGCATGGACAAAAAAGAATACGATAAAGCCCTTGAGCTTGTGGAGTCTGCGCAGTGCCGCAGGATGCTGGCGGGGCTCATAGAGTTGGCGGGCAAGGACTGGCGGGAAACCGTGGAGAAAATCAAAGCCTACGTTGCCGATTACCCCAGCGCCCAAGCCGCGGCACAGAACCTGCAAGAAATCCTCGAGTTCATCACCGCTAGCGCTGATCTCCATGTTACGGTGGAGCCTGCGTTTGCCCGTGGACTCGAATACTACACGGGTATGATCTTTGAAGTCTACATTCCCGAGTTGGAGATCGCTTTAGGCGGGGGTGGACGATATGATCGGCTTATCGAGGTTTTCGGCGGCGAATCCACACCGGCAGTTGGCTGCGCACATGGCATAGACCGAGTAGCTATTGCGCTTCAAACCCAGGGTGCCCGATCCAGCGTTAAAGCCCAGAAAACCGTTGCGGTGGTTACAATCAATGAGAACCTCAAGGCGGCGGCGCTTAAAATCGCTCAGCAGCTCCGCGCGGAAGGCATCCCGGTGGACTTCGAGGTTATGGGGCGCAGGATGGGTAAGGCGTTGGAGGACGCGGATAAACGCGGGGTTGATTTTGCTGTCATCGTGGGGGAGCGTGAGCTGGGTGAGGGCGCGGTGGTGCTTAAGGATTTGGCGGGTCGAACGCAGAGTACCGTGTCCATCGATAGTTTAGTTCGGCAAATAAAAAATTAGCTAACTTTGGTTGGTTGAGCAAGCGCCCTAACAATCGTGTCTTTGGCTATTTAGCTGAGGCGCTTTTAGCTGGCTGTTTTTTTGAACCAGACTATGCCGATTAGCGCGACTAATGCGGCGGTTAGGGCAGCCAGAGGGTTGATTGCTTGCAGGGCGGTGTAGACGGAGGCGAAAAGCATCACTGCTATTAAAGCGACTATTAGAACGATGCCTCCAACGGTCCAGTTTCTATGGCTCAAACCTTAAACCTCTGTTGCTTTGTTTACAGTTACCATTAGGGGCTGTTTTGATTTAATGCTACGCTTACGAACAGCCCGTTCAATGATTAGACAGCAAAAAACCATTGCTAATACTGCAGAAAATATGATTGGTCTAAAATTTAAAGAAGAAGGGATTAATCTTCCTCATCGATTTTACGTTCCTTAATTTTCAGGGCTTCCTCTTCGCCGATGACCTTGAAGGTGTCCGATAACTCATGCTTATGCAGGAACTTTTTAACCACTATCCGCACATATTTTTTGCTGAGCGCTTCACCTTCACCTTTAACCGTGACGGTTTTGCCTTCGGTGGCGACTTCTCCGCCTGTTTTCTCCTTAAGGAAATCAGCGAGTTTCTCCACCAGTTTATTTTCGTCGGCTTTAAGTTCGGAAGCATTGACTTTCATTTCAACCATACTTGTTTCACCTCGATTACGCTGCATCGTTTTCTGGGTTTGATGCTTTTTTCACAGCTACTGCATTGATAAGTTTTCCGCTTATGTCTATGTCAGTTCGCCCGTCGAGCCTATTCATCGCTTTCGCTCTGCTCTAGTGCTCATCATCCAACACACAAATCAGCCACAGAAACTTATGTCTCTTCCGCTTGCTCTTAGCGGTTGAAACAAACGGTTTTTAGCTCCTCAAACAAATCATTACTAGAGGATACTTTATGGAGTTAGAAGAGGCAATTATGAATCGGCGAAGCATCCGTGCCTACAAAAATCGGGAGTTACCTGCTGATGCCATGGGGCGGCTTATTGAAGCTGCACGGCATGCTCCCTCAGCCGGCAACGGTCAACCCTGGCGCTTTGTTGTTTGTGTTAATGCGGAGATTAAGCATGGGCTCTCTGTGGCGGCTTTTGGCCAAAAATGCCTCGAGGATGCCTCAGCTGTGATTGTGGTCTGCGTGGATCTCAAGGATGCTGCCGGAAACTATGGTGAACGCGGTTTAACTCTTTACTGCTATCAGGATACTGCGGCAGCCATCGAGAATATTCTTTTAACGGCGGTTTCGCTGGGGCTGGGGACATGCTGGATTGGCGCTTTCCGGGAGGATGATGTCCGCAGAGTAATCCATGCGCCCTCGGATATGCGTCCTGTTGCTTTGATTCCTGTGGGTTATCCTGATGAGTCGCCGTTGCCTAGGCCCCGAAAACCCGCTGAGGCTATTGTGCGTTACGAGCGTTTTTAGCGGCTAGGGGCTGCTGCTCTCTTTTCCTGTTTTAGACTGGTGTATCTGCCGATAACAAGGTTTAAAAGAAGCAACTTGCCTTCCATATAGCTTTATCTTGGACAACTGGCTTACCCGTGAATCAGTCGAATGCTGATCAAACAGCGTTGCCCAGAATCATAATCACAGGAGGAAAAAAACAGGATGTTATCGCGAGATTGCGATGGATGCTCTCAGATGAAGGCATGTAGCAGACGCTTCGGCGTAACCGATATAGGCGAAAAAGTCTACTGCCCAGACGGCACAGCCCACCTAATCGATGGGCAATAAATCAGTAGTTTTTCATTCGCAGACTTTTTTTCTGCATTTTTATTTTTGTTTTTCGAGTTCAGCTTTTATCTGCGCTACTTCTTTATTGAAGTCGGCTGGCTGCTCAGGTTTCATGCCCTTCTTGGATACCTTCAGAACCGTTTCGTAGCCCTTCTCAGCGAGGACTTTCTCGATGGCTTTCATGGAGCGTTCGTTGCCAAATACGCGATAAGTGGCAAAGAGGATGGCTTTTCTGTTTTGGGCAGGCGGGATGTTTGCGATGAAGGCTGCGGTTTCCTTGGCGGGGCTTGCTCCCTCCACGGGGGTTCCTAAAATGATCATGTCATAGCTTGATAGGGCATCGGGCTGGATTTGGGCTAAATCAAGCAGCTTTGCGTTTGCGGCTTGGGCGATGGCTTGGGCGAAGCGTTTGGTGTTTCCGGTGCGGGAGAAAAATACAACACAGGTGTTCATAGATGAAAATGTGCCTGCTTGCTTAATATAACCTTCCTATATCCTGCGCCTTTGATGGCTCTGTTGCTCTGCCAGCTCTACCCCCCCTCTATTTATAGGCTCAACAAAAGCAGCTTAGGCAACCAAAAAACCCAGCAGATGTAAACACACCCATTGACAGGTTAGGCATCTGCAGCGTTATAGGTCTAGGAACTGTGCATTTGCTCCTAAACCGAGACGAAGTGTAGATTCAGCTGACGCTTCCCTATACCCCAAACGTCTTTTGCTCCACCACCACCTCCCTCCCCTTATAAAAAGCCGGTCGATCTTTGTTTTTCTTTTTAGCAGGGACTCTATTTATCCCCAAACTCACCCGGTTTATGGAAAACAACGTTTTTTGGCAAATGGCCTTAGGGCAAACTGAAAACTGTTTGTGGATTCTACAAGCAGAATCGCAGCGTTTTGAGAGAAAGAACGGCTGATTAGCCCTTTATCTGCTTCATCACTTGCTCGGCTACTTCTTTTTGTCCCGGACCGGAAGGCACCAAAACTCGGGTGGAATACCCAGTAGTACCTGTCCTACTGAGCGCGGAGTATCTAAATACCAAGAATAAGCAGCCGTTTTTTTCGCTTATAGAAACTTTATCAAGTTTAGTTAAGAAGTCGTGGAAAACGTAGAGCCTGCGATTAAGGTAGAGTGCGTCTTTGCTGACGTAGGTTTCAGGTGTTCCAGCTAGATTATGATTTAGTCCGCTCCAAGATGACAGCTGCCAAACAACCCCGACTAATCCAGTCAGCCCCAGCATTGCCAAGAACACTATGAATCCAGCATCGGAGTCTAATATCCAGAATAAAAACCCGAAAAACAATGCAAACGCTGCTACCACAAGAAAAAGCCCTCTTTTTTCAGCCTTATCTTCAACGTGGTCTATTTTGGCAAAGCGTTCCCACTCTTGCCGGTCATAAACCCAATGCGCTATCAGGCCTTCACCGAATAATAACCTATCAAGTTTGCCCGCGTGATCAAAAAATAATGCAGATACAAAAAGACCAGAAACCGCCAAGAATAAACAGACAAATGAAATAGCGAAGCCGCCGTCAAATCCATCAATACCTACTAAGCCCGGAAAGAAAATCAGTATTAAGCACACAACCGAAGCGCACAGCCAAATAACTGCGGTTCTTTTTTCAGGATTACTAAACATAGTGCTATCCTGCCAAAAGTACGTTTCATCTTTTTAAATCCCATCTATGCTCAAACAGTAAAGAAACATGCTGGCAGCACCATTAATTGCTCAAGCGATGACTTGAATAGCTTTTAAATCAAGATGCTTCTATATCACGCTGTAGAGATGGCTATCTTGAAGGTATTTGAGCGACCTGGACCCGTAAACACAGACCAAACCCTAACTATCCTACAGGATGCACCACAACCGCTTGAGTTTTTGGTAGTAGCGTCCGTGACGGGCGACAGCGCCGTCCGCGCCGCCGAGCAAATAAAAAACCGCAAAATCATATGCGTCACCTGCCCGCAGGGTATGTTCTGGGAAGTCAACCCCCAAAACGCCGACTTATTCGACAAAATCCCCGAACTCAAAGCCCGCCGCGAAGAATGGCAGAAACGCCGCCTCGAACGCGTCCCGCTAAGCGTCACCGAAGAAAACAAGGCAAAACTCGACGCGCTAGGCGTGCCCATCATCCGCGGCACCATACCGTTTTTTGGGCCAAGCTTCTCGATGCGCATCCATTTGCGCACAACAACGCCTCTTGACATCGCCGCCAAGACGCTTGAGCTTATTTCGCCGGGAACACTGGTGTGCATGGAGGCGGTTTTGATGGCAACCGACGCAGGCGCAATCCCCGAGGGCGAGCTGGTTTATGCGGCGGCGGGAACCGAAATGGGCTTGGACACGGCATGGATTGTGCGGGGAAGCGCATCCGCCAACCTGTATCACCCCACCAAAGGCTTCCGCTTCGTAGAGCTACTGGCAAAACCCGCGTTGGCAGCCACACCAAACATAAACATAAACTACCTAAGATAGAAAAGCGATTTCTTGGCTGAAATCTTTCTTGAAATTGCAAAAAGAGCTGATAAACCTTTTTTGCTTCTTAGCTTCTAGGGAAAACCTTTTTTTCTCGCATCTTGGCGACATCTATAATACGGATATATAGCATTTCCACCGCTTCATTGAATGTCAAGTTGGGTCTAATTGGTTGATGTGTTTCTCGAAAGTAGTCTAGAGTTGCCTCGATTCTTTTCTTTGCAGCTTCTATTGCGTTCTTAAAATCACAAGACGGAATAACTGTTGTCTCAAGGAACTCAAAATCCATAGAATCCTTTACTTTTTTCCAGCCTACCAAAGCATGATTCGGAAGAAGTATTATTATTGGCTGGATTCCAACGTGCTCTAATAAACTAGCGAATAGAACTGTACCATCTATGCAGTCAGCTGATCTACTAATAAGGGTAGTTGTAGGCAGTTTTACACGTTGGTATGCATAGGGTTCATTCCACCCAAAACAATTTGATGCATTAACATAAGTAATACCTGTCTCTTTAACTGCTAAAAAAATGGCTTCACATTGAGAATATAAATTACCAACCGCTTGAAGAGAATTACCACTATAACCAAACAGTTGTTTCTGTGGATGTTTTTCCTTTGCTCTAGCAACTAGCTTTTCAACTTCCATGCAATGTGGCGTAACCCATGCTGCAATGAAATCATGTAGATTATAAACTTCTTGGGTAAAGGGATTAAGAATCTCCCAAATCATAGTTTCCGGAGCAAGCATTTGAACTTGAAAAGTATTTTTTAGTGCAATGTTGCCGTTTATACTTACGGCCGCCTTCAAAGATGCAGGGCTTGTGTCTCTAAGCTTCATAGCATTCTTATTAAGCAGGGGTGTGTGGTTGATATTTCCTATTGAATAAGGGAGCACTTGCTTGATATCTTCTTGTCTGTTGGAAAATCCCTCTATTTCCGTTGTCATTTCAGTGATGATCTCTTTCTCAGAGTTATTAGCTATGGTATATGCACATAAAGGTGGAAAACCAAATTGCTTATCCATTATAAAGTGAGCTAACCCAGTCGGGATTGGTTGCTCCCATTCCGTAATTGAGATTGATTTATTTCCAGGTATGATAATGTAGTTTAAAAGCAAACCAAAAATGGAGTAATCAGGGTAAATGGTTTCTGAAGGATTTGTTATTTCAAATTTACTGGTTCCGCTTATCTTTTTTGGTACCCAACCTTCTACAAATTGTTTAGCTGATAAAGAAATGGGCAAACTGACAGAAAAGAAAGCACCTGGTTCTTTTTGATCATTGAAGTATGGTATCCTTTTCTGTGAACAAGCGGTTAATTTCAACTTTTCGGAAATGTTGAGACTGCTATTCCTAAGGTTAACTGTTTTAAAGGGCGTTAAAAAGCCTAATGCAATAGAAAATGTGCAACTGGGAGACTTGACTTTTTCAAGATTCTTAACTTTTAATTCTACACAATAAGGCTCGCTCTTTAATTCCCATTCAATAATGCCAGCCTTGCCTCTAAAATATTTAAAAGATTTTAATTTTGGTATTCTTCTTTTTCTTCCGAATGTACCCCCGAAACGGGGATATGACGAAGGAATTGTGACCTCAGCAAACACCTCTTTAAAGTCAAAATCAACTGATTGTCCAAATTGGTTTTTTACTTTAATGGAGTTCATAGGAATATGCCCATTTTCTGACAAGAACAAAACTAAGTTGGGTGTGAACTGCTTTTTCTGCTTAGCTTCGGAAAGACCGAATTTTTTCCAACTATCTGTTTTATAAACATCGGAAATCTTCACGCCTTTATCGGGTTCAATTGAAATCGAACAAGAGAGTGTTTGATGATCAAAAAGGGACAAGTCGATTCCCAATTGAACAGGCACTCTTTCCAAAGCGTTAGGCATGTAAATGTAATCACAAAGTCTTTTAGTCGATTGTGAACCGCAACATTCTGGAGGAGTGATTTTAACATCAGGTTCATTATTTTCCAAATTTTTTATAGATTTGCTTGTCCGTAATAATAAATCCTTAAACTCTTTAGGCATTGGTATTTCAGAAAGATACTTAATTTTGTCCTTTAAGTAATCAAATTCACAACAGAATAAGGCAGGGTTAATTAAATTGCTAAACGTGAGTCGTATGTTTTGTGTGCTTGCTTTATAAGTTAACATGAGTTCAAACGCTTTCGAGAGGCAGTTAAAAGATTCTTCAAACTTTTCTGACTGAGTGTAACCATTACCTATATTATTTAAGAGCTTTGCAATATGAATCATTAATATTGGAGGTGCGGCATTCTCCTTCGACAATTCTTTTTTGGCGTGTCTGATTTCTCTTTCCGCAGCTTCGAAATGACCACTTTCATAAAGATCCTTAGCTTTTTGAAGGTATGGCGAGACTTTTCTTTTTAAACGTTCGATTTTAATTTGTGAGTATGCAGGCAAGTCAGCACCATTTTGGATACTTACTGCTTGATTACTTAAGAAATTTTGGATTATTAATTAGAGAAGTATATTATTGCTTTCGCCTAAACTTTATCAACATTTACCTGCATAATCGACCATTATTAAAACTGTAAGTATGTACAATACTCAATATAACCAAGAATAGGGGTGACCCCTCATAAAGATCATGTCTCACCTTAAACAACGAGACAATAGTAAGTTAATTTTAAACGGTAATGTTTTAATTGTTAATCCTTTCTAAGTTGATAAAACAGGTAATGTGCTTTGAGCAGCGAAGTTAAATGTAGCAAACCAGTGTGCGATAAATTCGTCGCAGTCAACGAACTCGCTAAGCGCCGCGGCTTCTTCTGGAGCAGCTTTGAAATCTATGGCGGCAGCGGCGGCTTTGTCACTTACGGCCCCCTCGGCGCACGCCTCAAACAGAACGTGGAGGCGAGGCTGCGGGAGCTTTTTGTCAAAAAAATCGGTATCTTCGAGATGGAATCCTCAGTTATCACCCCCGCCAAGGTTTTTGAGGCGTCGGGGCACGTGGCGCATTTCAAGGAGCCCATGGTGGAGTGCCAGAAATGCCACACACGCTTCCGCGCGGATCATTTGCTCGAAGACAAGGGCATCAGCAGCGCCGAAGCAGAAAAAATGAGCCTTGAAGAAATCAATGAGGAACTGGTGCATCACGAAATCGTCTGCCCCGACTGCAAAGGCACCTTCGGCGAACCCACACGTTACCTCACCATGTTCGAAACCACCATCGGCCCCTACGCGGGCTCAGTAGGCTACGGCAGACCCGAAGCGGCACAGAACATCTTTGTGGAGTTCAACCGCCTCTACAACGTTGCCCGCGAGAAGCTGCCGTTTGGCTGCATCAACATCGGCAAGGCACTGCGAAACGAGATTTCGCCGCGGCAAGGCCTGATTCGCCTAAGAGAATTCACGATTGCTGACCTTGAGTTCTTCTTTGACCCAGAAGAAGCCACATGCGACCGCCTCTGCGAAGTCCAAGACGAGGTGCTGCCTATTCTGCTCTGTGACACGCGGCTCAAGGAATGCGAGGACGTCACGCTCTTCACCGTGCGGGAGGCACTCGACAAGGGCGTTATCCGCAGTGAATGGCAAGCCTTCTTTATGGCGCAGGCAAAACGGCTCCTCACTGAGCTTGGTGTCCCCGCGGAGAAGCAGCGGTTCCTAGAGAAACTCACATGGGAGAAAGCCCACTACAGCAGCCAAAGCTTCGACCAGGAAGTCCTCGTTGATCGCTGGGGCTGGGTTGAGGTTTCAGGCCACGCGTACCGCACCGATTTTGACCTGTCCTGCCACATGAAAGCCAGCGGCGTAGACATGACTGTTTACAAGGAATTCAAAAACCCAGTGGAAACCGAAGAACTTACGGTGAAGCCTATTTTGGCTAAGCTGGGACCCGTCTTTAAGGGTGAAGCAGGCAAAGTTGCGGCGGCAATCGCCAAAGTCCCTGCGCAGCAAATCGCCGATGAACTTCGCGAGAAGGGCAGCGTCATGGTGGAGGGCTACCAGGTTTTCGCTGAGCACCTGGAAATCGGCATGCAGAAAACCACGGTGCGTGGCAAACGCTTTGTGCCCCATGTGGTGGAGCCCAGTTTTGGCTGCGACCGCCTCTTCTACATCGCCTTAGAATATGCGTATGGCCTTAAAGATGACCGTGTCGTGATGAGTTTCCCCCGCAGCATAGCACCCATCCAAGTCGGCATTTACCCACTGATGGGCAAAGACGGTTTAGACTGTAAAGCCCGCGAAATCCAGCGTCAACTGGCCTGCGAGGGCTTCATGACTGACTACGACGAAACCGGCAGCATAGGCAGACGCTACGCCCGCGCAGACGAAGCAGGCGTTCAGCTGGGCATAACTATAGACTATGATACGCTCGAGAAGGGCACCGTTACGATCCGCGACCGCGACAGCTGGCAGCAAGTCCGCACCCCAGTCGCTGATTTGCCATCGCTGCTTCACCGATACTTTGAGTGCAAAGCAAATTTCGAGGACTTAGGGAGCCAAATAAAAACTTGAGCAGCTACCTTTTTTAATGAACAAGTGCAACCTTACATGGTATAAATCTGGGACTGTTAGAGCGGGGGAAAGTTATTGGTACTTCCATCAGAAACAGAAGAACGTGTTAAGCGCAGAGCATTAAACGCCTGCCAAGACAACCTACGCAAAGTAGTTGACGTGTCAAGGAAAATCCCTCAACTCGTCGAGTATTTCGCAAGCGGAGACAAAGAAAGCGTCCGTAAACTGTTCAGCGAAATCAAAGCAGGCGAAGAAGAAGTGGTGAAAGCCCGGCGCATGGTAAGCCAGGAACTCGCCGAAATCGGCGCTATCCTCTACGCCCGCGAAGACTTCCTCCGATTCACCAATCTTTCAAGCGAAATCGCTGACTTCAGCGAGGGCATAGCATATTACCTTGTAGAAATCATGGAGCACAACTGGGCTATACCACCAGAAGTCAAAAAAGACCTCCTTAAACTCTCCCTGGCAGTACTCGACTCCGTTCTGAAGCTCCGGGAAACCATGATGGTGCTCAACTACGGCAGCCAAAAAACCCTGGAACGCGCCAAAGACGTCGAAATCGCCGAGCGCATCGTGGACGACCAGTACCGAGCCTTAACCATAAAGGTGCTTGCCAGCAAAATCGATATCCCTGCATTGCTCCTGCTACGCGACGTTCTGCAGTTGCTGGAGAACTCCGCTGACAAAGCCGAGGACGCCGCGGATGCTGCACGACTGGTTTCCTTCATCATGTAGGCGCCTTCAATGGCAAAAATCAAAGTGGAACTCCTCGAAAACTTCCTTGTCGTATGGAACTCCACCGAAGGCTCTGACCTCTACAAAACCGCCTACTACGGCAAACCCGTCGGTATCCCTAAACCTAAAATCCCCGAATTCGACGTGCCGCTGGTTTTGGACCTTATGGAGGGGCTTTACTTGGCGGAGACCGAGAAAATCGAAATCTACGAAAACCCCACTGGAGCCGAAGTGAGCCTCGAAAAGCTGCGGCAGAAAGCCAAGCAGCTCTACGATGAATTCGAAGAGAAATATGCGGTTTATCATGATTTGCGCGACAGCGGCTTAATTGTGACGCCCGGCATCAAATTCGGCGTGGACTTCGCCGTTTACAAGTATGGCCCAGGCGTTGAGCATGCGCCCTACATGGTGACGGTTAAGCGGGCGGGAAGCGACATATCCGCTACAGAAATCGTCAAGAACGGGCGCTTAGCCACGACTGTGCGTAAACGCTTCATCATCGCGGTGCCTGACTTGTCCTCGAAGCGGATTCAGTATCTGATGTTTAAGTGGTTTAAGGCTTAGTTTGCGATTACGGTTTGGTTCTGGAATTCGCCTCGGATGCGCTGATGCGGATACACCTTTGACGCCGTCAAGTTACAGCCTTCCTCCAAGGTGACATCATCTGCTATAACGCTGACCGCCGAAACCCTTGTGGGGCAGCGGCAGGAACTATTTATTGCAACATGACGCCCGATGATGCTGTCATGCACCTCCGCGTTGTCGCCAATCGTGACTCGGTCCATGATCGCTGAGTTACTGATAACCGCGTTCTTGCCGATCCGCGTGAAATTATCGATGCAGCTGTTTACGATGCGTACGCCATCCTCGATTTCGCAGTGCCGCCCAATCAACACGGCGCCTTCAATCTCAATCTTGCCCTGCTTAATCTTATTTATGATTTCCTGGCGACGCTTCTCGGAGTCGTTGCTTTCACCCTGAACCCAAACCATGCCCTCACCGCTTAATCTGCCGCCGAAATCCTGAAGCGTCGAGAAGCCGCCATGCAGCAGGTTCTTCATGGCTTCCAAATAATTCTTAGGTGTACCCACATCAAACCAGCTGCCCTTAAGCGTGTAGCCGTACACTGGACGCCCCGACTCGATAACGTAGGGGATGAAGTCGTAGCCGAAGTCCAGGCGGTTCTTTTCTTTGATGATTTGCTGCACGCCCTTCTCTTTGAAGATTTTTTTCACTTCCGGCGAAATCACATACAGCCCCGTGTTAGCAAGGTTACTGGGGGCATCTTTAGGCAATGGTTTCTCGACGAAACGCATAATTCGCCCGTCCTTGTCAAGGTCCGCGATGCCAAAGCCCTCCACGTTATCGACCTCCCGCAGCACAATGGTGAGGCAGGCTTCTTTTTCCCTGTGAAAATCAAAGAGTTTTTTGACCTGTAAATCAAAGATGTTGTCGCCCTGCACGGCAAAGACGGGGTTGCATAGCTCATAGTACTCCATGTTCAGGCGTGCAGAGTCCGCGCTGCCTAAATCAGGAAAATTCGGTTGATATTTGATGTGAATTCGGGGTTTAATGTTGTAGCGGGCTGAGAAGCCGTAGCCTGACTCGAAATAATCAAACAGGTCCCGATAGTTGGTGTAGCCTTTGACGCCGAAGATAAAATTACGTATTCCCTGGCTTGCCAGCGAGAGAAGCGAAAACTCCACCAGCGGCCGGTTAAGCAGGCGCAGGCAGGCTTTGCTGGTTTCCGCCGTCAAGGGCAGCAGGCGGGTGGCTTTGCCGCCGACTGGAATGATAACTCGGATTTTGTCTGGAGCGTAACTATCGCCGACGAGGGGTGCGTAATTGTCACTCAAGCAGTTTCACCAACGATTCTGTATGTGATAGGTTGTCTGCTGGGGCTTTTAATGTTTCTCATAGGCTCTTCTGCGGCTGGTTTCTACATGTTCCCTTGAAAGTCGGCAGCCTAATCAAATGGGCACTTACCCCCACCGCAATAGCCACCAGCACAACCTGCAAAACCAAGACCTCATCAACCACAAAAAACGTCGAGTACAAAATCGTACCCCACAAAACCGCCAACGCTACAAGCTTAGTTTTCATCGGTATGCCCCGCCCCGCCTGATAGTTCTTTATGTATTCCCCAAACCATCGGTTCCCAAGCAGCCACTTATGCATCCGCTCCGAACTCCGCAGGTAACAGGCGGCGGCAAGCAAAAGAAAAGGCGTCGTGGGCAAGATGGGTAGGAATAATCCGATGGTGCCTAGCGCAAGCGAGATGGTGCCCACAATCATCAGCAGCACCCGTAGGGCTTTCTGTTTTTTAATTTTTGATTGGGATATCGGGGGGTGATTTGACATTGCTTTCCATATATTTTGCCTGCAAATGAAATTATATATGTTGTGCAGTCACCGCGTTGAAGCCTCCGTTGTCTCCATCTTTTTGCCTTGTCGGTGCAGTCACCGTTTTTTGCCCAAAATATGCCCTGGCTAAAGCAAGTATTATATTTTGGACGCATATTATCCCTTACTAACATCTCAGAGGGAACCACTTGCAACCCGTATATGATTTGCTAACTGACCAAACCATCAAAAGTCGCTTCCAAGAACTCTGCAAAACTCTTGACATAGAAAACATCGACGATGAACTGCTACGCACCGTCATCTACGAAATGACCGATGGCATGCGTACCTCCACAGCGCAGAAGGGCCAAGACGCCTACTTCGACGGCGGCATATTCTGCCTACGCGTCATCCATATGCTGCGGGTGCTGGGTATGCCTGCATGCTACATCAACGTCATCGAGGAGAAACATAAAAACCGCGAGAATTACCCCGACATCTTTGTAGGCCTCAAAAACCTCTTCCCCATCTACGAAGAATACGCGCAAAAATACAATGTTAAACTCTGTTTTCTAGGCGATTTAGGCGAAAGCCTTGAGCCATCAGGACACGCCGGCAACTTCGCGTTGCAGCTTCAGGAACTTATGCGGAAAACCGAGAAGAACACCTCTTTCTGCGCGATTTTTCTTATCAACTACTCGCTGGATTGGGCGATTAAGCACCCCGAGATTTTCCGTGAGTTACCCAACATCGACGTGACGGTGCGGCATACAAAATTCCAGTTTCCCACGGGCATGATGCTGCCGCCTTACCGTTCGGACTTCAGCAGCTTGATGTATGTGCAGCAGGGCTCCGCGGGCTCCACCTGGTCAGACCAGCAGCTTCTTACACTTATCGCGCTCTCCGTGCGCTCAAAGGTGCTTAACTCGGGTACGCAGTACCTGAAACGCTACGGTGCAGGCGAAAAAGAGTTGATTCGTAAACAGCGCGAAGAAGACCTCTACTTTGTGCACAGACAACTGTTCAGCGAAAAATCGCCTCAACCCAGCAAGTATCCCCCCAACTCCAAGCGAGCCGTGATTGCAGGCTCATCTGGACCCGAAACCTATGAGTTCTAACCAAGCCGCCTCTAAAGCTTCTGCCCTCTTTGCGCTGGGCCGCCCATTCACCTCGCTGCTTGGCGCAGTCGCCATATTTGCCGCTGTATTTGTGGCGGCTGGAACAGGCATAACTGCCCTCTGGGTACCTGCAGTCCTCGCGTTCTTTGTCGGTTTCACCTTCACCAGCGCAAGCAACACATTAAATGACTATTTTGACTGTGAAGCCGACAAAATCAACCATCCCGAACGCCCTCTCCCCTCAGGAAAAATAAGCCCCCGCGCCGCATTGGCTTATTCAGGTGTGCTTTTCGCTGTTTCGCTTGTTTTGGGTGCGCTGGTGGCTTTGCAGGCGGGGGTTTTGTCGGTTATCGTGGTTTTAGCAGCTTTGGTTTTGGAGTTAACCTATGATTTCTCGGTGAAGAAGCGGGTGAAGGCTTTCGGCAACATCTTTATTGGGTTGCTGGCGGTTTTAGCGTTTATCTACGGCGGCGTCATAGTGGGCAACGTCGGCCCCGTCTTGTTTATGGCTGCAGCGGCTTTTCTCTCGATTACCGCCCGCGAAGTCGTCAAGGACGTTGAGGACATGCGGGGGGACAGTAACCAAAAGAGTCTGCCTAAAATCATCGGTGTAAAGAAAGCCAACGCCATAGCCATAGCGCTTCTGCTCCTCGCCATCGTTCTTAGCGTCGTGGCGTATTATCCGCTGGGGCTTTTAGGCATAGGCTACCTTGGTGTGGTACTTGTCGCCGACGCGGTGTTTCTGTGCTCGATGCCGCTGCTGTTTAAAAACCCCAACAAAGCACGGCACATATGGAAATACGCGATGATGCTGGCGCTGGTCGCGTTCATAGTCGGCGGTATCTTCTGATTTTCAGCATATCAATTTTACGTGTTTTTAGGTTAAGAGCGCTTTAATTCCTCTCTTTTGGGATTTTGGTGGTGACTGCCTTTTTCTTCTATGCTTGCAGGTGATTGTGGTTAACTTGATCGCGCAGGAAACACGCACTGTTTTTTACATATATACCTGCATGTTAGCAACAATTAAAAGCGTCATTTGCCGTATCGGTGTTCAAGAGGATGTTAACATGTCTGAACGATTTGCTAAAAAATGGGAATCTAAAAAAGAAGGCGACTCAATGATCAACGCCCTAAAAGACACCGTGCAGCCCCCGCCGCCGCTGAAACCCCGCCTTGACTTTGCAGTAAGACAGCTTGACATGCAAATCAGCAAGCTTGACCAATCAAGCGACCGCTTCAGCCAAAAAGACAAGGCTCTCTTCGCTAAACTCGTCAAAGCCTACACCGACCACGACCAAGCACACGCCAACATCTACGCTACCGAACTGGCTGAAATACGCAAAATGAACCGGCTCATAATGAACGCGCGCCTCGCATTAGATCAGGTTTCGCTTAGAATCAAAACGGTCTCTGAACTCGGCGATGTCTGTGCTATGCTCGGTCCATGCATCGGTGTATTGCGCAGCGTCAGCAGCGGCCTTGGCGGCGTATTGCCTGAGGCAGAGGGCGAACTAGGCGACATCGGCAACATGCTAAGCGGATTAATGTTTGAAGCAGGCACCTCAAGCGGTATGTCATTGAACTTCGAGAACGTCAACGAAGACGCCTCAAAAATCCTATCTGAAGCAGCAACCGTCGCGGAGCAACGCGTAAGCGCAAACTTCCCAGATCTTCCCCCGGGAATGACTGGAACAGCAAACAAAACCCAAACCTAAACTCTTTCCTTCTTTTCTTTTTGTTTTTCAAAGCCACAATTTGGTTCTTGCCACCGGGTTCCTTGCTCTCATATGTAGGATAAGGGCGGGCCCAAAAATAACCCCGACCAAAACCGCCATTTCAGCAGTCGGAGCCAAAACCGACAGAGCCGCTGTATTTTGGCTTGGGCTCTGGTAGGAGGGATAAATTTTTACTCCGTTCTGCCAGACCCCGTTTAGCTGAACTGCATAGTAGAGGGTGCCATCCTGGAAGTTGCTTGCCGATGGCGAACCGTCGTAGGGGCTGCGTCCACTGAAACTCTTGTAGAGGCTCCAGCTTGCACCGTAGTCGCTGCTGACATATATCCCTGAAATCCACTGCCGGGGGCCTTCACCGCACAGAAAGCTCGCGTAGATTTTGCCGTTTAGGCTGTTGGAGCGAATCCAGAAGCCGTAGGCTTGATCTCCCATATCAAAGACTAAGTTAAAGTTGCTATCGTCGGTGGTTCTCCAGATTTGCCCGTTGTCAAAGTCGGTTGAAAAGATGCGGGCGACCGAAACGAGGTGACCGTTTGCGTCGACTTTATTCACTGCTTCCACTGAGAGCATTTGGGGTAAAGTGAAGATTTTACTCCAGCTATTGGGCGCCCCATCGTTTACTGAGCGGATGACATAGCAGGTCCACTCAGGAGTAACCCTAACGTCCCCCACCGTGGCGTACACGTAGTTGTTGCTTAAATCGACATCTAAGCCATGGATGTGACGTGCGTGGGGGTCATAATAGACGGTGGTCCAATGCGCGCCGCCGTCGGTGCTTTTAAAGATGCTTGCGTTTGCCCTCCAGCCCGCCGTGTATATCCCCGCAAAAAGGTTTCCATCCCTGTCCTGAGCCATCGGCCAAATGCTGCATCCTACAGAGAGCGCCATCACTTTTGTCCAGGTTTGCCCACCGTTAACGCTGCGATAGAGCCCCGCCGAGGAAGTCAGGGAATCCGCGCCCGGCGAAGCAAAAACGTACCCCTGCTGGTTCACATAGACACAGTCCAGCGTTGTGGTGGCTCCACTGAAGGATAATAAGGATTGCCAGGTTACGCCGCCGTCGGGGCTCTTATACACTGTGTTGCCTGAGCCCGCGTAGAGGGTTCCGTCAGCTGCAATCCAGCTTGCCTGTATGGGTCGGTTTAGGGTGGCTTCTTTGTAGGTTGGGGTGGGGGTTGATGTTGGGGTTGGGCTGGGTGTGGGCGTCGGGGTGATTGTTGGGGTTAAGGTTGGGGTAGGCGAAGGTGACGGAGAAGGAGAGGCGGTAGGTGACGGCGAGGGCGAGGGTGAAGGCGAGGGAGTTGGTGTAGATGTGGGCGTTGCGGTTGGAGTTGGAGATGGGGAGGGGCTGGGCGTCGGGGAAGAAGTAGGTGTAGGTGTTGGGGTATTGGTGGGGGAAGCGGTTGGGGTAGCTGTAGGGGTCGGCGAAGGCGTTTCTGTGGGGGCTATAGTAGGCGTTGGGGAAGCTGTTGGGGTGGGAGACGGAGATGGCGAAGGCGTCGGGGTCGGCAGAACCGAGATAGGTCCAATGTAGCTTTGCGACAATGCCACCGCATCAAAAAACGCATTCAGGTTGTTGCCGCCGAATTCATCGTCCACGCCCAAACAGAAGTAGCGAACCGAACTTCCAGGCGCTGTATTAGTTAAACCCGTCTGCGTGAATACCTCTGCCTCGTCTATGTAGAGGCGGGTTTCCCCTGTTCCTCTGCCGATGACAAGCTTGAGTTCAACACAATACCACTTATCGGGGATGACCGTGCCAAAGATGGCGGTTTGCCAGCCGTTCCTGTAATAATCCACTTGCCACTGAGCGGCGCCGCCGCTGCCGTGGATGTTAACTTGGGCGCCGACGGTGTTAGGTATCCAGCCGTCGCTACTGAACCCGAAGACCTCCAGTTTCGCATCTGAGGCGGGGTTGCCGTTGAGGCGCATATACACCCGCGCGTTAATGGCTGCATATTTGGTGGTGAGGTCTTTATAGATGCAGACCCCGTTTTCGCCTGAGCCATCAGCCACCGCTACCTTCATGGCGTATGAGTCGTCAAGGGCAGTTGCAGACTGCAAAGAAGCACTCACGCCTGAGCGATAGCTTTTGGTTCCCGTCCAAGCCGAAAAATCTGCGCTTGCAAAGCCGTCGCTGAAAAGATAGTTTGACTGCGCCGCCGCCGACTGTGCAAGGAGAAGCGGCAGACCGGATAGAGCAAGTAAAACAGCAAGGGCGGCAGTGAAAATTTTCTTGTCTTTGTTTAAAATTCCATTAAATCCTAAAAAAACCACGCAGGTCATCTCCAAAAAGCGATAACCAATCTTTACTACTACGTCTGTTTTTATAGGCATTTTGGCAAAATAGCCCTCGGCTTTCTTAGGGTCCCTCAGAGAAGCCCATGCAGGTAGATTTCAATGGTGTCCTTTGCAAAGGGTTATATCCGCAGACTGCAAATCAGTTCTTGAAGCAAAATGGACCCTAAGCGTCTCTGCCCCGAATGCTACGAGGAAATGAAGCCTGTATGCGATGGCAACGGCAAAATGCTCTATCATGAATGCCCAAAATGCGGCATGCGTATCCTCTTCACTCATTCAGGGCACTAAACAGTTTTTGATTCTGCGACGGTTGCTCTAAACGTTTTGTCGGCTCAAACCTTTTTTCCTTTTTGTGCCGTTTCTGAATTTCCGCGCCAGAGAAAAATGTACTTGCTGTCGCCACTAGCCGCGACGGTGTTCACGTCTGAGTCAAGCACGATTTCGTTTAGTTCGCAAGTTGGCTCTTTTGACTTGTAAGTGTAGCCCGGACCTTGTTTTTTCACCGAATGCAAGTTGAAGTATTTTTCGTCTGGATATGAGAGGAAAGTCTCGGGCCATCCGTTATCGAGCCTACGAATTACAATGTGGTGGTCTGTGATAGAGGCCAGTTTTCCTCCGTCGGGGCTAACTCCCAGGGCCGTAATATTTCCGTCGTAAGCGTTGCTATCCGGGGAGGGAGTGCCTGAGTAAAGGTTACATGCACCTCCATAGGCGGCTGTGTAACCGTATGTCCCGTTAGATGTATCGCTGCGACTGGCTACTTCGTAATGAATGACTCCGTCAACCTCACTTCGGGTAAAGAGCGGCCTTAGCATGATTCTTGTCCCCCCGACGTGATTGATGAGCACCCCATCATACGTTATAATGGCACCTAACGATCCAATGGAGAACAACTGTTTAGCACTAGCAAAAAGGCCTGCTTTAGTTGGCAAGGACCAAACGAAGTCACCCACGACAGCATAGCGCCCGTCAACTGTCATCGCAATGTCACCGGAAAGGTATCTTTTTCTAGGAGGCTTAACTTGGCAAACTCGTTTTCGATTTGGCAAAGACCACACAAACATTTCCTTAACTTTGTCGCTTGAAACCAAAATTCTGCCGTCTGCGCTTAAGGCAAGAGACATCACGCCTAAAACGCTTTGGTGGCCTTCCAAAGTTGCCAAGGCTTCTCCATCCTGCAGCGACCAAACGATTATCTTTTTATCGCTGCTGCCAGTGACTGCGAACTTGCCATCGCCACTTACAACTACGCTGTTAATAGGTCCTTGGTGTCCTTTGAGGACGCGTAGGCACTCGCCATCTAGCATGGACCACACGCGAGCGGTCTTGTCTTGGCTTCCAGAGACCAAGCAGCAACCGTTAGGGGTTAATGCTATGCAGTTAACTGTGCTCAGGTGACCTTTTAGAAGCTCAATTTTATCCAACTTTTTGGGTTTTGCTAGTTCAAACCGAGTCATTTGAGAGCAACTCTGACATGTCTGAATAGCTGGCTGCTTATTTAAGAATCACCTAACTCAACACAACGGTAGCAGAGGAGGATCACTTGTGCATTTTCATCCGCACAACACGCGCCTTTCGCTCGACGGAAAAGTCCAGCAACAACCAATTTTCGTACGCATAAAAAAACAATCAACTATAGCTGTTCTACTAATTATTCGGCATGCGTATCCTCTTCACGCATTCTGGCCACTAGCTTGCTTTTTGATTCAGCATTGGCTGATTTAACGTTTTGAAGGCTGCATTTTTACGACGAAATTTCGATGCTAAAAAAACTTCCGAAAGCATATTAGTCCTTGGCGATGACGGACGCTAAAACCTGAAGTGTCCTTCTATAGCAAAGTTGTTTTAAA
Source organism: Candidatus Bathyarchaeota archaeon (assembly GCA_026014735.1). Lineage (NCBI taxonomy): Archaea > Thermoproteati > Candidatus Bathyarchaeota > Candidatus Bathyarchaeota archaeon. The sequence continues at coordinate 984,186 of JAOZHT010000001.1, read as the reverse complement.
CACGGTTTATTCAGGGCTTATGTGGTTGCACGGTTTAATCGGTTTTTTCGTAGCTTAGAATAATTCATCTTTTACCCGAGCATACTATCGTGGGTTTTGTGCTTAAGTGTGTAATTACAATTTTTTATAAAAAGGCGCGTGTAAGCACGCCTGTGTTAGGGGAGTTGTCCTTTTTCTTTTAGGTGTGCTCAAACAATGAGTCCGCTAATTCGGGGTTAACTTGTATATCATGGAAGTTAACGGTTAGGCCATTTTGAGTGTATGAGTAGCCCCCGGTTCCAGTCCACGCTGTAAGGTTACCTACATAGCTCTTCCATAAATTGTTCCATGTTTCGTACTCTTGGTCATAGTAGGTTGAGAGGTCCTCCCATTCATTCCCAGAACCTTTCCAAGCTTTATGCTGTACCCCGTTGAAGATGTATATGGTGTTGTCTGAATATTCGCCTTCATTACAATCTACGCGTAGCATGGAGCTACTTGAGCCTATGTTTTTACCTAGGAATGTGTAAACACCTTGTGGAACCCCATTTTCTATTAGATTAACTGAGAATTGTAAGCTTGTAGCAGTTGCGATACCATTGCCTGTTGAGGCGGAGGGTGCGGGGGTTGAGGATTCGGAGGGATTTGTTGATGCTGGTGGTGTTGCGGTTGTGTTTGGGGTGCTTGGGTTTTGGGTTAGATAGATTGCGGCTGCGCTTCCAACAACAGCAATGGCAATAACCGCGACTATGACCATAAGGAACGTTTTTGAGAGCGCTTTTCTGCAAGTTGAAAATTTTTTCATTTTAATTACCTTCGTCGTTATTTTGACCATGTTTTGAATTAAAGCTTTGCGGTTAACCGCTAACACGCCCTTAACAGCAAAAATTTTCGAACTGAACCATTAAATTACAAAACGTGCGCTAATGGTTAGTAGTTTCCAATTATTTTCAGTGATCGTTTTACGTCTCAATTAGGTGATCTCACTCGGACGTGGGGGTGAGCCGGTTTTACCCGCGGAGGTATGGAACTTAACTTCATTCCAAAAATGGTCATACCTGCCACACCAAAACGACAAGACTCCTAATGTGCCCAAAAAATTAAGAGAGAAAACCGTGAAATTGGCGAATCTGCTAAGCCTGTTCTACTTATTAGACGAAAATGTCGTACAGTTGGACTTATATGCCCCCTGCAGCGTTATCTCTGCTAAGGGAATCCTGCTTGAACAACAACGAGACAGAGCTAGAATATGCCCTAAGAGGCAAAGCATGGAAAGTCTACTGGTTTTTGCTTAAAAACGGCAACCCCGCCGGCGTCCGTGAAGTCCAGCGGGCGCTTCATTTTAGCAGCCCAAGCATCGCCTTCCATCATCTTGAACAGCTGCGCGAACTGGGTTTGGTGGAGAAGCAGGATGTTGGCGGACACTACGTGCTGGTGGGGGAAGTTAAAATTGGGGTGCTGCGGCACTACGTCAAGCTGGGCAAACTGCTGTTTCCACGGTACTTCTTCTATGCCCTCTTCTCAACGGTGTTCTATGCGCTTTACTTGGCGTTGATGTTTCACAGTTTCACCCGCGATAACCTCTTCATTCTCTTGTTTGGCGCCATAGTCTGCGGCGTCTTTTGGTATGAAGCCTACCGCGTCTGGGGCATGAGGCCATTCTAAATGTTAGAACAGCATGTTCGCGGGCTTAGTATAAAATAAAATCATGAGTAATGACATGTCAGGAGAATAGTTTATGGTTCAAAGAGAGATCACAAAGAAAACTCGAATCTACGGCACAGCGGCAGTTCTCTGTGCAATCGTTTTAGTCTCTACTGTTTACGTGTTCGGCGCGGTTCCCGTGGTTTTCCCTTCGCAGGCGCCCTCCGCGTCGGGGCTCAAAACCTTCTCGTCCATGCAAGAGATAGCTGACTATCTTACCGCGAACTCGCAGGGCACAGGCTACTATGGCGGCGGGCCCTTAGACAGCAAATTTTTCGGAACGGGCACTAGGCAGATTCCGGCTCCCATGCCTCAATCAAGTGATGCCAACACACTAACCGCTGGAGAGTCGTCATCAAACGCGATGGATTACTCAACCACTAACATCCAGGTGGCAGGCGTGGATGAAGCAGACACCGTCAAAACCGACGGCCAATACATCTACACTCTCTCAAGTTTCCAGCCAACCTACCGCCTCTTCAGCTACGATGCATCCTCGGGTTCGGATGCTTCCAACATGGTTTACATTTTAAACGCTGATCCGCAAAATCCATCGGTGGTATCCAAGATTGTGCTTGGAAACGACACACAACCCGCAGGATTATTCCTAAGTGAAGACGGCAAAAAACTGGTAGTTATCGCCAGCAAATACAATTACATAACAGATTACAGTCGATGGGAAAACCCCTCAGCAGAACCCATGATTATGCCAGCCCACCAAAGTGACGTCTACACATACATCAACGTCTATGACGTCGCCGACAAAGCTAACCCAGTGCTTACCCGCAACTTCACCATGACCGGCAGCTACTTTAACTCCCGCATGATTGGTGACAAAGTCTACACGGTGGTTAGCCAAACCGCGTGGATCTACAATAACGTGGTGCCGCTTCCCGCGGTCTACGATGGCGACATCAAAAACGAGGCCTCGCCTACCTGCATCTACTACGCGGACATGAATGACACCAGCTACAGTTTCACCAGCTACTACGGCATCAGCTTAGCCGACGACAACTTGGCTCCGACCAACATGACGGTTATGATGGGCGGCGCATCCACCATGTATGTTTCCAGCGACAACATCTACATCACCTACCCCAACTGGGACCAAAACGCGGGCAGCTACACCGCCATCTACCGCGTCGCCATCGACGGCTTAAACCTGAGCCTCCAAGCGCAGGGCAGCGTGCCGGGCAACACATTAAACCAGTACTCGATGGATGAATACAACGGTTACTTCCGCATCGCAACCAACTGGTATGGTACCGAAACCCAAACCAACAATGTCTATGTTCTCAACTCGGACATGCAGGTAACTGGCAAACTGGAGGGTCTGGCGGAAAACGAGAACCTCCATGCAGTCCGTTTTATGGGCGATAAAGGCTACCTGGTTACCTTCAAGCAAACTGATCCCCTCTTCGTGGTTGACCTCAGCAACCCCACAGACCCCAAGGTGCTGGGTGAACTTAAAATCCCCGGCTACTCCGATTACCTGCACCCCTATGACGCCTCGCATTTGATTGGCGTAGGCAAGGAGGCAGTGGCTGACGCTGACCGCGAAGACTTCGCGTGGTACCAAGGTGTGAAACTGGCGCTCTTTGACGTCAGCGACGTCAATACCCCCTCGCAGCTCTCCAACTACGTTATCGGCGAACGAGGCACTGACTCGCAGGTGCTCTATGAACCCAAGGCGTTCCTCTTCGATCAGGCAAAGGGGCTGCTGGTTATCCCCGTTAGTTTGGCGCTGGTCAGCGAAGAAAACAAGCAGTACGGCGACTCGGCATACGGCGACACGGTTTGGCAGGGCGCATACGTGTTTAGCGTCAGCTTAGACGGCGGCTTCACACTTAAAGGCACCATAACCCACCTTAACCCATCTATGCTGGACAGCCAAGGACACCTAAAAAACATCAATGATTACTACAGCACCCAAAACGAATGGGTAACCCGTTCCCTCTACATCGACAACGTCCTCTATACCTTCTCAAACTCTCAGGTAAAACTAAACAGCCTAACAGACCTCTCAGAGATAGCTGCAGTTACCCTCAACTAACCCCTTTTCCCCAATTTTTTGTTTCGCTTATTTTATATTTGATCAGCAACCACTTCTTTTTAGGTGAACAATGTGACCGCAGATGCAGCTAGAGTAAAAAAACCCAAGTTGCCCAAGAAGAAACTGCTAAAAAAAGTTAACCGCAAATAAGGCGGCGCCGGCGGATAGCGGCATAGCTACCACTTAGAGATTTGGGAAACAAAAATGGAGGGGGAAAATTGTGGGGGGTTAAAGGTTTATTGTTGCTTTAGAGAAGTTAGGTATTTGAGGTGGAACGGTTTGATTACTATTCCGCCTTTCAAATCAGCGTTGAAAGTTTGGCTTTCTACCACCCAGTCGGACAGCTCTGAATCGTGAGCCCTGATGAATTCTGCGAAGTTGGCAAAGTTCTCATGCAGAGAAATGCACACTGAGTCCCAACCCATGCCTCTGCCATCTAAGACGAGGATGACGTTGGTTTGCTTCATGTACCATTCCTTCATTTTCTGTAATGCTTTGGTTTTTTCTTCGCCAGTCTCACATTTTAGTTTACTCTTCAGGAAGGTGATTGCTGCAATTTCGAACCCTATTTGGCCAAACTTTGGAATGACCGTGTAGCCTTCGATATAATTTTCTTCCAGCATGGCGCGTCGTCGGGTCACGGTTGGTTGCGAAACACCTAATGCTTTTGCTAGTTGGCGGTCGCTTCTGTGTGAGTCCTTCATGAGTTCAAACAGAATCTTGTAGTCTATTGGTTTCAGCTCTTTCATATGTATTCAACTCGAATAATTTTTTCTAACCAATAGCCATTTTCACATCATATATAAACACTATTGTTTTAGAATCGAAAAATCTTCAGAAAACCATCAATAATAGACAACAAAACACACTTAAGAATAAAAAAACATGATGAAGGATGTAGGAGCACAAAATATGCACATCAAAATTCTAACTGAAGTACAAGAGGAAATCACCTCTCTGCTCTCAGAGCTAATCAGCATAAACACCACAAACCCGCCTGGAAACGAAACCCACGCTGCCCAATTCATCGCCGACTACCTCGCCAAAGACGGCTTTAAATGCGAAATAATCGAATCAGCCCCCGGCAGAGGCAGCCTAATCACCCGCCTCAAAGGCACAGGAGAAAAACCCAACCTGCTACTGCTCTCACACCTCGACGTCGTCGCCGCCAACCCCGCGGAATGGACAGTTGAGCCCTTCGCTGGTACAGTTAAAGACGGCTACGTCTACGGCAGAGGCGCCATAGACATGAAGGGCATGATGGCAGTGGAACTGGTGACTCTTCGGCTGCTTAAAAGAAACGGCGTCCCCATTAAAGGCGACGTTGTTTTGGCGGCAACGGCAGATGAAGAACGCGGCGGCGAAGAAGGCGCCGGGTACCTGCTGCGTAACCACAAAGAGAAGCTCTGGTGCCCCTACGTGCTTAATGAGGGCGGCGGCCTAGCGATTCCTCAAAACGGCGTTAACGTTTATCCAGTCCAGACCGCAGAGAAGGGCATATTATGGTTTAAAATCAAAGCCAAAGGCACCCCGGGCCACGGCTCCACCCCCAACATGGCTGATAACGCGCTTGTACGCATAAACAAAGTCATCACCAAACTCTCAGAATACCATGCCCCCACAATTTATGTCTCCACCCTAAAAGAGGTCTTAGGGGAAGTCGCCAAGAACAACCCTGCCCTCAAAGAGACGATTACGCGTCTACTAAACAATCCCCAGCAAAGCGACCAAATCCTCAAAGAACTCGCCCAGAAAGACAAGTCGCTAGCTCAAGAAATCTGGCCTCGAACCAAAACAACCATAACCCCCACCATCGTCAAGGGCGGCATCAAAGAAAATATTATCCCCTCTGAATGCGAAGTAACCTTTGATTGCCGTGTGCTGCCCGGGCAAAGTGTCGATGAAACACTTACATTAATCAAATCGATGCTTCAAGAATTAGACGATGGAAAATTAAGCTATGAAATCATTCAGATGCATGACGGCTCAGAGTCGACCACCCAAACCCCCCTCTACCAGGCCATCAGCAGCACTCTGCGCGATCTTGAGCCGAACTGCGGTGTTACCCCCAACTTAACGACCGGCGGAACCGATTCACGCTTCTTTAGAGAAACCGGCAGCGTCTGCTACGGTTTCCATCCGATGCGCCCCGACGAACCCAACGATGAACTAGAGAAACGCATGCATGGCATCGATGAACGCATAACCGTGGAGAACTTGGTCTTCGGCGTTAGCGTCTTCTACGAAGCGGTTAAGCGCTTCATGACTTAACACCCTCCATGCTTTCTTTTTTACATACCATTTTTTATTGTTGAACACTGCATATGATATAGCACCTGCATGACTAAGAGGCAACTATGCCATGTTAAACGGACTCGTCACCAAAGAGCCGCCTACACAAAAAGTAGTCAAGACGGTGGGGTTAATCTCCGACACCCATATCCCCAAAAGAGCCCACTGCATGCCCAAAAAGGTGCTGGAAATCTTTGAGCAAACCGACTACATCATACACGCAGGCGACCTAGTCGAATTGGAGGTTATCGATGAACTCGAGCAGCTTGCGCCAGTACTGGCAGTGCACGGCAACATGGACGGCATGGATATCACTGGCGCTCTTCCAAGGCTTAATTCACTTAGGCTTTTTGACTGGAAAATCGGTGTGATGCATGACCCAGACATAGCCTTCGGGTTTAACCGTATGCGGGAACTCGTCAGGGAGCATGGCTTTAACGTCTTTGTCTATGGGCACACGCATGTTGCAAGCGTAAAGTGGGAGGGCAAAACCCTCTACATAAACCCGGGCAGCCCCACGGTTCCCCCGTCTGTTATGGGAAAACTTTCAGTGGGCATCCTCAAAGTCACCAACGAATCCATTACACCCCAGATAATTGAGCTTTAACCAAACAGCAATGGTCCATAGAAGACCGCGTAGAGCACTATGCCTAAGATCAAAGCAATAAGCCACAGCGTTAAAGTGACTGCCATGAACTTTTTGCGGGGAAAACAGCCTTTTACGTCTTTTCTAAACCGCCAAGCCACAACCAGCCAAAGCCCCAACACAAAGGCAGCTGCACCCGATATTGCGTGGATAATGACTGCGAAGTAGACGGCTTCAGTTAAAATAAAATCAGGCGAAACCAAGAAGCCAAAGGATGGAATCATCACAAGAATAATCGAGATCGCATGGGCTATCACCGCCGCCGCCATGACGGCTCCATGCTGGGCGAATTTTAGTTTAGTTTTCAAGAAGTAACCATAGAAAAGGAGCGCTAGAATGAAAATTTGGATGACTAATACAGTTGTCGCAACCGACAGGGGCTCAAAAACAGACATAACTATCAATCACTAATTGATGGCTGAGCGCTATAAGCTTTCACTTTCAGTGACCCCTCCCCTCAGCTACGCTGTCGTTTGATGCTTCCCCTTAAAAGCAAAACGGCCCCAACTTAAATCTGAGGAAGAAATATGGAAAAAACAATCGAACATTGCAGAAACCCATGGAATGACCACTGCACAAGTGAAAACATCAAGCTCTACATCCAAATAAAAGGCGAGAACCTCCCCATCTGCCAGCAATGCTGGAGCAAAATCGCAGAGCAAAACGAGGAATGGTGAAATGGAGAGCTTTTGCGCAAACAGCGCAAGGTCCTATCTGGGACGAAACGTGAATCTGCACCTCAAAGACGGCGCAGTCATAGTAAACGTACACCTAACAAAGCTACATAAAGCCGCGGGTAAAAACAACGGCCAAATCGAGTATGCATCCAGCGGAAGCCAGAAAGCAAGCCGCTTGCCACTTAGAAACGTCGCTTATGCCGAAATGCTTAACGGCAACTTGATGAGTAACTCGGCTTAAAGCAAGATGTTTAGCTAAACGCACAAATACCTCCGGATTCATTTGGCGTTTATGCGCTGCTCAAACTGTGGCGTCTGCTGCACCGAAACCGAGATGCTGCTCTCGCAGAAAGATATCGATCGCCTAAGGAAACTCGGCTACCCCTTAGATCTGTTTGTTCGCTTCGACAAACAAGGCTACGCAACCCTCAAAAACCGCGGCGGCTACTGCGTCTTCTACGACCTCAAAAACCGCTGCTGCAGCGTCTATGCATCCCGGCCCTCAGGCTGCAGAGTTTACCCTGTCATCGTCGATGAGGATAAGGGAATAGTTCTTGATTCAATCTGTGAAATGAGATGCACAATATCTGAGCGTGAAAAAGCTTTGAAGGGTAAGCGTGTGGTGCGGCTTTTGGAAGTTATCGATTCTGAGGCATCTAGGCGGCGGCTATGATTCCTTGTTTAGGTCGGCTTGGGCTTTGCATTGGTAGCAGATGATTGGGGTGTCGTCTTGCTTTTTTGCTTGCTGGTTGGGTATGATGCTGGTTCGGACTAGTCGGTTGCATTTGTCGCAGAAGTATTGTACTTCGGCTACGCGGTCGTTAGATTGGACGATTTTTATGGGCACTTCAATTTGCCTCTTGGATGCTCTTTTGAGGTTTCGAGGATCTGCTTTTTGCTCGGTTGGTTTGGGCAGGGTTCATGCGTTTTTCTAGGTTTTTGGTGCACTAGTTGGAGTTTATTTGTAAGCTATTACCCTCTACTCTTTCTCCGTACAGTACGGTACGTAACGTCGATATATAATTAGCGGTTACCGTAAAGAGCCGCAAGTATTGCTAAACCTTATATAAATGTACGCTTGGTATCTATGCAGAGAGGGGAACGGCCTGCCTAAGAAAGGATACAAAACAATCACTGTCAAGACTGAAGTTTACGATTATTTCTTTGATGAATGGCTCAACGTAAAAGAAGAATATGCCATAAAAAAAGGCATACGAAGCTTCTCTGCGTACGTCACTTACTGCTTAGCTAAACTGATAAGCGAAGACAAAAAACCCTAAAGCACACCCGTCTTCCTACACGTTTAAATAGCTATGCGATGACTTGTCAGAGGGTAACAGTTATGCCATGCCAAGTAATCGTCGGCGCCTTCTGGGGAGACGAAGGCAAAGGAAAAATAATCTCGTATTTAGCCCTAAAAGACAACCTTGACTTCTGCGTTAGAACAGGCTCAGTGAACGCCGCCCACACCATCTGGTATGAAGGCAAAAAATATGCTCTCCACATGGTTCCCGCAGCATTCATTAACCCCAAAACCCGTCTTCTCATTGCGGCAGGCGCCAACATTCATGTTCCCCAATTCTTTAAGGAACTCGAGTTAACCCAAGTGGATCCTAAACGCGTAGGCATCGACCAGAACGCCTCGATAATTGAGCAGAAACACAGCGACCAAGATAAAGCCTCAGCGGTTAACAAGGGCATAGGCACCACAGGTTGGGGCGTCGGACCCGCTATTGAAGAACGTGTTAGGCGCACCGCCAAATTAGCCAAAGAAATCCCTGAGCTTAACTCGTTTATCTGTGACCAAATCAGCGAGGTCAACGACGGCTTAGATGCAGGCAAAAAGGTGCTTTTGGAGGGTACGCAGGGCTTTATGCTTTCGCTTTTCCTCGGCGGCGGCTATCCATACGTGACCAGCCGCGATACAGGCGCATCCGCCATTGCCTCTGAAGCAGGCGTTGGACCCACAAGAGTCGACGATGTCATCGTTGTCTTCAAATCTTTCATCACCCGCGTGGGCGCTGGTCCCTTGCCAGGCGAAATCAGCAAGGAGGAGGCGCAGAAGCGGGGCTGGTTTGAGGTTGCCGCTGGAACAGGCAGAGACCGCCGCAGTGCACCCTTCAACTTTGAGTTAGCCAAGCGAAACGCGAAGATTAACGGGGCAACGCAAGCCGCCATGACTAAACTCGACGTTATCTACCCGAGTTGCAAGGGCGCGCGGAAGTATGATGATTTATCCAAAGAAGCCAAAGAATTCATTAAAGAGGTTGAAACCCAGACTGGTGTGCCAGTGACTTTGATTGGAACTGGTCCAGAGGCGTTGGATATAATCGATCGCCGTGTATAGCAACTTTTATTTCCTGTCTTTGCAATCCTGTTTCGAGGCATAAGATGTATGTTAACGACTAAGGGCCTCGGTAAGGGCTCCGCCAACACAGTTGCTGTACTCTTCATTTTAGGATTATTAGTTGGCGGTTTACTCATGTATTATGTCACCTACCGGCAGGTAACAACTCTCAACAGCGAAATCGCAGACCTGCAGAACACAGTTAACCGCATTGAAGGCACCCAAAACGTAACCTACCAAACCATCACTATCCTCCAGAACGGCACCTCCTTAGCTGACTTATACGCCAACGTACGTGACTCAGTCGTTTTAATACAGGGCCAAACTGACAGCGGGGGCGTTCAGGGCTCAGGGTTTGTTTACTCCTTTAACGGCAGGGATGTCGTGATAACTAACTACCACGTTATCGAAGACACCACCGGCTTAAGTGTAACCTTCTCTAACGGCAAAGGCTACCCTGCAGATGTTTTAGGACAAGACCCCTACGCTGACTTAGCGGTGCTCTCGGTTAACGCGCCCGCATCGGAGTTTAAGCCCGTGAACATCGTGAGTTCTTCGCCTCTGCGTGTAGGTGAACCCGTCATTGCCATCGGTAACCCCTATGGGCTAGTGGGCTCGTTGACTACAGGCGTTGTCAGCGCCACGGGACGCAGCATAACCGAGGACACTGCAGGCGGATACGCCATAGCCAACGTTATCCAAACCAGCACCCCAATTAACCCCGGCAACTCAGGTGGGTTACTTTTGAATTCACTTGGAAATGTCGTGGGGATAACCACCGCGATTGTCTCTGACTCACAGGGACTTGGCTTTGCCATACCCTCGAATACGATTCTAAGAGAAATCGGTTCGCTCGTAAACAGCGGCAGCTACAATGGCCACTCGTACCTCGGCGTAACTGGCACCGATATGAGTTATCGATCAGCGCAGGATACAGGGGCAACGGTTACCTATGGTTGGCGGATAGCTTCGATTGCCAGGGGCGGACCGAGCGATGGCGCATTAACCGTCGACGACATCATAATCGGCATGAATAATCAGACTATCAAAAACAACGATGATTTAGCAAGTTACCTTGAACAGAACACCTCACCCGGCGACGTGATTAACTTGACAGTTGTAAGGGATGGCTCTCAGATTTCTGTGGCTGTGACTTTAGGGCCGAGGCCTGCTTCGACATAATTTCTTTCTTTTGTTAGTTTGTTTGTTGACGGGAAATCAGTAGTGTCGAGTAAAAATGGTTATTAAAAGCCAAGTCTATGCAGTAAGAGTATCGTGAGGCCGCTGGTCCACGTTAATGATTTGGTGGGAGGGGGAACATGCAAGCAAATGACTTACAGGGTGTGCTAAAGGGACAAAAGATTGCTTACTTCTCAATGGAGATAGGTTTAACAAGCGAAATCCCCACGTACGCAGGCGGCTTGGGTACGCTGGCTGGTGACGCTATCCGCTCTGGCGCTGACCTTAAGCTACCCCTAATCGGAGTCACATTGATTAGTAAAAGGAACTATTTTACCCAGAAACTTGATGCCGAGGGCAGACAATCCGAGCTGCAAAGCGAATGGAACCCCGCTAAATTCATGACGCTTCTGCCCAACGAGGTTCAAGTGCAGATTGAGGGGCGCACTGTCAGGGTTAAGGCGTGGCTTTACACTTACCGAAGTATAACCGGCGGAGTTGTTCCTGTCCTGTTTTTAGACACAGACTTCGACATGAATTACCCGCAGGACAGAGAAATCGCCTATTACCTCTACGGGGGAGATGAGCGGTACCGCCTAAAACAGGAAGCCATACTGGGATTGGGCGGCGTACGCATGCTCGATGCATTGGGCTTTAAAGTGCGCAAGTACCACATGAACGAGGGGCACTCTAGCCTTTTAGCCGTAGAGTTGCTGCGCAAATACGATATGGACGCCGAGAAGGTACGGGAACTCTGCGTTTTCACCACCCACACCCCGCTCGAGGCTGGGCATGACAAATTCAACTATGACTTGGTGACGAGCGTTCTTGAAACGTTGGATTTGGGGCTGCTTAAAAAGTACGGCGGAGACGAACGGTTAAACATGACCCGACTCGCGCTTAAGCTAAGCAACTACGTTAACGGGGTAGCTAAGCGGCATCAGCAGATTTCCAGCCAAATGTTTTCCGGCTACGAAATCCACGCCATAACCAACGGCGTCCACTCCTTCACTTGGACGGGGGACAGCTACCGTAAAATATACGATAAGTACCTGCCCGGCTGGGCGATTGAACCTGAGCTTTTAGCGAAGGTAGAAATCATTCCTGACTGCGAAATCTGGGCGGCCCATCAAGAACAGAAAAAGATGCTCATTGATTTTGCTAACCAAAAAACCAACGGTCACCTAAGCGAGGACGTCTTCACGTTGGGGTTTGCGCGGCGGGCAACGGAGTATAAGCGGGCAACTTTGCTCTTCTCAAACATTGAGCGGCTGCGTTCGATCAGCCACAAGGGCAAGATACAGGCTGTATTCGCTGGGAAAGCGCATCCGCGGGATATAGGCGGCAAACGGCTTATAGAGCAAATCTACGGCTACGCTAAGCAGCTTAGAGGCGACCTTGAAGTGGTCTACTTGGAAAACTATGACATGGACATCGCTGCCAAGATGGTTGGCGGGGTGGATGTTTGGCTTAACACTCCCCTTCGGCCCATGGAGGCGTCGGGCACCAGCGGCATGAAGGCCGCGCATAACGGCGTCATAAACTTCAGTGTTCTCGACGGCTGGTGGATTGAAGGCTGGATTGAGAACCTTACCGGCTGGGCTATTGGTCCACATTCAACCCAGACCATCGACGCGGATAACCATTCAGTGAAGGAAAGCGAGGACCTCTACAATAAACTCGAATACGTCATCACCCCAATGTTCTACGATCGCCCCGACGAATGGATAAAGATGATGAAGAACAGCATCGGCAAAATCGCCTACTACTTCAACAGCCACCGCATGATGCGCCGATACGTAACAGAAGCCTACCTCTAAACGCAGCTAAATCATCGCGTCCAAAATTCTCTTAGCCATCTCATCGAGTCTGCTGCGTTCAACCTCTTTAAGTTCGCTGAAGCGCGGCAGCGTCTGACCCAGAAACCGCGGCACCACATGCACGTGCAGATGGAAAATGTCTTGTCCCGCGGCTTTGCCGTTCTGCTGGATGATGCTGACTCCGTCGGCTTGGGTGGCTTTTTTTATGGCGACGGCAAGCTGCTTTGAGACGATGTGGACTTGCCCGAGTTCTTTTTGGGGGATGTCGAAGATGTCAACGTAGTGGGCTTTGGGGATAACCAGCGTGTGTCCTAGGTTGAGTGGCCTGATGTCGAGGAAGGCTATGGTTGTTTGGTCTTCGTAGAGTATGCTAGAGGGGGCTTGTTTAGCCACTATTTTGCAGAATATGCAGTTTTCGTCGTATGCCACCTAATTCACCGCTAACGTGTCATTGCCCTATGTATCAATCAGTTTATATTTTATTTACCTTTCATATATTTTATCTAACCAAGATGTGAACTTTATGACTGAACTCGAAGACAAGGTACATCAAGCAGTTGGTAAAGTACAGGACCCCGAAACCGGGCAGACATTCGAGGAGATGCAGATGATTCAAAGCGTCAAAGAAACTGCTCCAGGCACGGTAAGTGTCGAGTTTGTTCCAACCAGTCCCTTCTGTCCAATCGCCTTTAAACTCGCCTCCGACATCCGTGACGCCGCCAAATCCGTTGGGGGAGTGGAGAAAGCGCTTGTTTACTGCCGCGGTCACGCGATGGAAGAGCAAATCAACGAAATGACCAACAAATAGGCATTTAACTCATTTTATTTCATCCTGCTAAATGCCCAGGTGCCCACTGCAATCATGGCAACATCAAATATGCATATGACCGCTAGGTTTACTGGTAGCGGATGAATTGGTGTCCAAGCGGGACCCAGAATCACCGTTCGCAGTGCGTCGATGCCGTAGGTGAGGGGATCAAAGGTTGATGCTATCTGGAGCCATTGGGGCGTGCCTTCTCCGGATACGGGGAAGAGGGCGCCGCTGAGGAAGAACAGGGGCAGGTTGATGAAGGTTTGGATGGCGCCAAAGTTTTCTAGGCTATCCATGAAGCTGGCAATTATCAAGCCTAACCCCACAAGCCCAAAGGTTATGAGCAGCATAATCGGCAGCGCCGCAAGTAGCGTGAGCGGGTTAAATGGGATGCCTAAGAGAAAGCCGAAGGCAAACACGATGACGCCCTGCAGCAACGCGGCGGTGCTGTCCCCGAACATTTTGCCCAAAAAAATCGTGAAGCGTGAAACCGGAGAAACCAAGATTTCTTTCATGAAGCCGAATTCTTTGTCCCATATTACGCTGATTCCCATGAACATGGCTGTGAAGAGCAGGGTTTGCCCGATGATGCCTGGGAAAAGAAACTGCTGATAGCCTATGCCTGGGATAAGGAGCCTTGAGCCGAAGCCGCCGGCGAAAACCACCAGCCACAGCAGCGGCTGCACGAAGCTGATGATGACTCGGGCGCGGTCGCGTAGAAAACGTTTGATTTCACGCAGCCAAAGCGTGTAGAGTGCGCGTGTCTCCGTCATTTCACTGCTCTCCTCTGCGCCGCCGCGAGGCCATGTAGTTCTTTTGTGGAGTCCTGGCGAATGGAGCGTCCAGTGTAGCGTAGAAACACGTCTTCAAGGTTGGGTTCCCTTGAAACCAGCGATTCCACGTATATGTTGTTCTGGTAGGCAAGCTCCATGATGCGGGGCATCGCTGATTTTGCATTAAACACCGTTATCTCCAAGGAATCCTCCACACGGCGGACCTGCTTAAACCCCAGCCACTGAGAAACAAGCTTCGCCAGCGTCTCAAGATTGTTTGCTTTAACCGTGACGACATCGCCCTCGAGGGTTTCCTTGAGTTTAGGGGGAGTATCTAATACCACGACTTTGCCATGATCCATGATGGCTATGCGGTCGCTGAGGCGGTCTGCCTCGTCCATGTAATGAGTGGTTAACACCACGGTTATGTCATGGGCTTCTTTGAGTTCACGGATGTATTTCCAGATGTGATCGCGGGTCTGCGGGTCCAAGCCGACGGTGGGTTCATCGAGGAAGAGGACTTTGGGGTAATGAAGCAGGCCCCTGCCCAGCTCCAGCCGCCTGCGCATGCCGCCCGAGTAGGTGCGTAGTAAATCATCCGCGCGTTCCTCGAGCTCAACCAGCTTTAAGGTGTGTTCTATGCGCTGTTTCTGTTCTGAGGCGGGGACGCCGTAGAGGTTCGCGTGCATGTAGAGGTTTTCTCGGGCTGTTAAGCGGTCATCTATGCTGGGGTCCTGGAAGACTATACCTATGGATTTGCGGACTTTGTTGGGTTCCCGCACGATGTTGTAGCCGTTGACTGTGGCGGTGCCCGAGGTGGGTTTAAGGATAGTGCAAAGCATAGAAACCGTAGTGGTTTTTCCTGCCCCGTTTGGACCCAGTAAACCGAAGATTTCGCCGGTTTCCACTGTTAAATCGAGGCTGTCGACGGCTTTTAGGGTGCTGTAGGCTTTTGTAAGCTTCTGGGTTTCAATTGCATGGGGCATAGATGTCAGCTTTAGCAAAGAAGTTTGGCGGATTTAAGGGTATTCTAAGAGCGAAATCTGTTTTTGGGGACACCCAAAGAGGCGCTTAGCATAATAATTAAATCTGTTCGCAACCATTCTGCTTTGGAGATGTTTTTGTGGTTGTACTCGATTTTGAAGGCGTCGCCACTTGGAGTGGCGGAACAGAATGCAGCTTATTCATCGGAGGCAAACAAATCGCTACGGTTAGCCCTCCGCCCTCGTTTGGAGGCAAAGAAGGCTACTGCAGCCCAGAAGACGTATTCGCCGCTGCCTTAGCCTCATGCATGAACACGCTGTTTCTGTTAATTGCTAAAAACAGTCAACTGGCTCTCAAAAAGCTGGAGACAAAAGTCACAGTTAAAATGAATGCGGAGGGCATGGAGAAACTGGTTTTCACCGACGTGCATTTCGCCATGAACGTGGGCTTGGAGGATGACAGCGAGCATGAACGCAAAAAGGCAACCATGGTGTATCGGTTGGCGCAGAAGATTTGTCCGATTCGCCAGTCATGGGGCGAGGATGTGCCAATCAGTTTCATACTCAGCTTTGTTTAGTCAGGGGTTTATTTTCTCTTTTTTGTTTCTCATTATGTTTTGGGTATAACTTAAATATGTAAAATCGCCTATTTGCAAGCGGTGTACCTAGATGAGTAGCCAGTATGCAGTTGAGCTTAGCGGCGTTACAAAACGCTATAACGAAATAGTTGCGGTAAATAACATCAGCTTAACAATTCCCAGAGGCGAAATCTTTGCGTTGCTGGGCCCTAACGGCTCAGGGAAATCTACCACGCTAAAGATGCTGCTTGGACTCGTCACACCCACCGCTGGGCAAGTAAACGTGTTGGGTCTAGACGTATCTAAGGATCCGGTTGGCATAAAGCGTCAGGTCGGCTATGTGCCCGAATCCCCCACTGTATACGAGTTCCTCACTGGCATAGAGTACTTGGATTTCATCGGCGACATCTACAATGTTTCCGCCGCCGAAAAGCAGCAGCGCATAAATGAGTACCTTAAGGCGCTTGAGCTTAAGGGCCGAGAAGGCGACATGATAAACAGCTACTCAGACGGCATGAAAAAGAAAATCAGCCTCATCTCAGCTTTCCTGCATAAACCCAAACTCTTAATCCTCGACGAACCCCTAAACGCGCTGGATCCCCGAAGCGCCCGCATCGTTAAAGATTTCCTCTACGAACTTAAAGCGCAGGGCGTCACCACTATCCTCTCAACGCATGTGCTGGAAATCGCTGAAGCCGTATGCGACCGCATAGGCATCATGTATCAGGGAAGCATCTTGGCTTTGGGCAGCATGAATGAGCTGCGTGAAAAAGCGTCTCTTCCAGGCTCAGGGCTAGAAGACATATTCCTCAAGCTTACAGGCACGGGCGATTTACGAGCTGTCGTTGAGGAACTGTTGAAATGAACTGGAAAAACGTCCTCTATCTGCTGCGGGTCGAGAGGAAATCAGGCAGACTAATTAGAGGCATCAAGACCACCCGCTACACCGAGCATGGCGTGCTGGCTTACTGGCCCTACTGGGTCGCCGCGATCCTGGGCGTAGCCATAGGGTACCTCGCTAACTATGTCGCCGGCTTATACTACTCCTCCCCCGAGGCAGTCGGCACCATAGGCGATGCAGCGCTGGGCTTCTTCATTGCATTGCCCACCATCGTGCTATTGATGAGTATTGTTTTCTCGATGCTTCAGCAGTTCCAAATCAACAGCAAAGTCACCTCGCAGGTGATGTATTGGCTGCCTATAACCTGGCAGGAGCACACCGCCGCCTCTGTCCTAGCTAACCTGCTGGGGTTGCCTCTGGCGATAGTGACTGGTGCCGGAGCAGGCCTCATCGTTTTCTCGTTAACCAACGGATTAATCGGCCCTGCATTAATCACGACTTTAGCGATGCTTGCATGTGCATTCATCGGCAGCTCAATTACCGAGCTTGTCGGTGTACTTGTCGTCCGCTTCACCGGCGCAGTCTATAAGTCCAGTGGGAAAGCCGCGGTTTGGATTCGCCTAATCAGCACACTTATCGTAATCGCGGTGCTCTACGTCATCTACTTCTCAATAATCACCGGTACAGGCGCAACAAACTTCCTCCAAACCCTATCTAACGTGCAGTCGACTTTCTGGTTTATTCCTTTCCTTTGGCCCGCCGTCACAGTCTTCTATTTGATGACTAGCGAGTGGGTGTTTGCCTCAGTATTCATTGTGGCCAGTGTGCTGTTTATGGTTGGGTTATTCTTCCTTGCAGTGCTGGCAAATCAGCGCTACGGATTATATGAGCCCCCGGCAATCAAAGTCCAAACCAGCGGGGTCTACGCGCCCAAAGCAGGCATACTGGGCAGACTCGGCTTCACCACCGTTGAAGCAGCAATAATCCAAAAAGACATACGATCCTTTACCCGACGCCGAGAATTAATAGGCATATTCATAGTGCCCATCGTCTTCATAATCGTCCCCATCTTCAACTCAATGAGCCTATCCGGCCAATCCGGCAGCGGCGCACCCGTCGAGGTCAATTTGATGTTTGAAGCCATGATTTTCCTGGTGCCCGCCGCTTTGATGGCAATGACGCTGGGCAACATGCTAATCGGCGAAGAGGGACAGGCAGTGTGGAGAATATATGCCTCACCGATTTCGCCTAAGAATCTAGTGAAAAGCAAATTTGCGTTCTTAGCGCTCTTCTCGGTTGGCGTCTTGGTAATCACGGGGATCGTTGGAATTCTCTTCTTCCATCCAACCACCCAGATTATCGTGCTGGCCGTACTGGCGGGGCTATTCTTGATCTTTGCGCTAGGCTCCATAGGATTAACCTGCGGGTTTAAAGGCGCCGATTTCTCGATGTCTAGACGCCAACGAATGATCCGTCAGGAATGGGCGCTGATCAGCCTGCTCGCCTGTTCTCTAGCTGGCTTAGCCGTACTGGCACCTCTGGTACCGTATCTGATTTCAACCCTCCTGCCCACGATCTTTCCGATAGGACCCATGGGTTGGCTTGAGCTGTCGATTTCGCTGGTTATAAGCGGCGTCATAGCTGCTGTGATAACCGCGGTCTTCTACCGAATCAACATCGGTCAAGCAGACGAGTTGATACGGAAAGCTGAAATCTAAGCGTTCAACGCTTAGACTCCATTTTTTATTTTAAATATGCTATTTTTGCGGTTTAATGATGCCCAATTGAGGGGTAGATAGCAAGAATTGTGTACATGCGTTTAACTGTTCTACACTTAAACATATTGAAAACATATTCCTAACCAATGTGTTCGGCTTGTGGAGGATGATGTTTAGAAAAGCGGGGTAAAATATGCAGGCAGGGGTCGGTTCATTGCTGTTGATTACTTCTACGGTGATGCTATCATGCTTCGTCGTTAGCTTTGCAGTAAGCGTAGCCGTGCAGGTAGTTGAAAACCAAGATGTCTTAGCTGAAGAACAGTTGGCAAGGCTGAACAGTTGCTTCAACCAGACAGTGCCGCTTTTTAATCAAACGCAACCACCAGTCACCTATGATGCATCACCGTTACCTCCCTAATTTTTTCTTGTTTCGTCCGTTAACAGACAAATTTAAATGCAATAACATGACATCGTTTACTCGCTTGTGATGCCGATGGGGAACGAGGGGAAAGGAACAATCTTTAGGCGAAAAGACGACCGCTACATGCTCTACTTACCCGTCAGAGTCGTCGACGACAGCATGTTTCCACTTAAATGCGAAGGCTCAATGCCAGTTAAAGTCCATTTCAGACCCAAAGACGGGAAACTAATCGTTGAAAAATGGACCGACCAGCAGCCCTGATTATTTAAAGGTTTTTTGTTGTTTATTGGCAGTCACAAATTTATTTATGCCTACCTATGCCTTTGGCTTGGCAAAGAGGCGCAACAGCATGTATGAAACTTACAGGTGTCCCATATGCAAACAAGAGTTCTCAAACCCTGAAGAGCTAAGGCAGCACCGCATGGATGTGCATAAAGGGCAAAGTCAAGAGCGGGGACTAAACAATCACAAATAAGCTTGGATTCGTTGTGGCAGCATCTTGTTCATCAACTTTTTATTCCACAAACAGCAATACCCCTCTTGGGATAATTTATGAAAGAGCTAAAAGTAACCAGTTCAGCCTTCGAGGCAAACCAGCGAATCCCCGCCAAATACAGCTGTGAAGGACCAAACCCGCCCCTCTCCATCAGCGGCATCCCCCAGGAAGCCAAAAGCCTCGCGCTAGTGCTCGATGACCCCGACGCGCCAAGCGGCACCTTCGACCATTGGGTAGTCTGGAACATACCGCCGAGTGCAACCGAAATCGGCGAGGACACGATTCCAGGCACAGAGGGATTAAACAGCGACGGCGAAAACTGCTACACTGGACCCTGCCCACCCCGTGGGAAACCACACCGCTACTTCTTTACTGCCTACGCGTTAAATGTGATGCTTGATTTAGATGCCAAATGCACCAAGCTGGACCTTGAAACCGCCATGGAAGGCCACATTCTTGCTAGAGGTAAACTGATGGGGCTCTACAGCAGATAGCCCCCGATTGGTTTAAACTATAATAGGCGTAGCTGCTAGATAATCTCGGTTAAGCCTCCATGAACCACAGATACGCCGCAGCCATCGCCACAGTGTTGGTTTTAGTTGTTGTTTTTTCGCTTTTTGCAGCGTTAAACTGGTTTGGCAGCAACAGAGTCGACGATGACTTCTATTTAGGCGTTGAATTTGCTTATGGAGACCAGCCCGCGCAGGTTCAGGCGTTGGTGGATAAGGTGAAGGGTTACACTAACCTGCTGGTTTTGGGTTCAGTTGAGTTGACCTTTAACCAGACCGCCTTAACTGAGGCATGCGACATCGTCTATGCCGCTGACTTGAATTTCATTGTGCTTTTCACGGGGCTTGAAAAATACGATTACCACACTTGGGACTGGATGGTTGCTGCTCAGGCTAAATATGGCGAGCGCTTTTTAGGGGTTTACCGCTATGACGAACCCGGCGGAAACCAGCTTGACAACGGCGCCTCCCAACTAATACACAGCTACGACCTCGAATCCGGCCCCTCATACGCCGAGGTATCCAGGGTCTTTGTAGGCAACCTCTCCTATTTCCCCGCCTACTACCTCCAGTACGCCCCCAAAATGTTCACCTCCGACTATGCGCTCCACTGGTTTGATTACAAAGCAAACTACACAACCGTATTCACCGAGTTCGTCGGCAACGAGAGCCGCCAACGAAGCATCGCCCTCTGCAGGGGCGCCGCACAAGCCTTCAATAAAGACTGGGGCGCCATCGTCACCTGGAAATACAATCAGGAGCCCTACCTTGAGAGTCCCCAGGAACTCAAAAACGACTTAACCTTAGCTTACAGCGCGGGGGCAAAGTACGCTGTGGTCTTCAGTTACCCCGACATCACGGGCTACGGCATCTTAACTGAGGAGCATTTTGAGGTGCTGGAGGACTTCTGGAACACCATCCACAGCAGCCCCCAGAGCATAACCCAAGAAAGCGCCGAGGCCGCCTACGTGGTTCCCGCAGACTACGGTTTTGGTTTCCGTGTCTCTAACGACTCCATCTGGGGCTTGTTCCCCGCTGATGAGTTATCAGCTAAAATCTACGGCGACGTCGAAACGCTCACTTTGCGTTACGGTAGCCGCCTCGACATTCTCTATGACGGCGCAGAGGCTGCGGCGTTGCTGCCCCGCTACAGCGATGTCTACTTCTATAACCAAACCATTACCTAAAGCTCTAACCCAAATGGCGGCTATTTATAAGGGGAGGGAGGTAGCCGCAGAGCAGCAGGCGCCTAGGCTATAACCCTATATATAGAGGGGGGTATAGGCGGCAGAGCAACAGCGCCTCAGGTTTTTTGTGGCTCAATATGCACGGTGACAACCATGTCGGCGAAGCGCTCTTTGGTTTCTTTTTCAAGCAGCGAGGCGATCCGATGGGCTTCTTTGATGCGTATGTACCTTGTGAAGCAGCAGTCGATGTTAACGTAGCTGGTGCCCTCTGACTGGTAAATCATAACACGTTTAACCTGCAAATTCGCCGCTATGGTGTGTGCAACCTCATAGACTACGTTGCGGATTTGTGTTTCCTTTAAATCACCTGTTGAACCATCGATGCCCGCTGGCTCCACGTGTACGGTGACGTTTTTGGGTTTGATTTTTCCGTTGATGCGCTGCTCGATTGCCTCGGCGATTCGGTGGGCTTCCTCCACGGATAATTCAGGGTCAACGGATGCATGCAGGGTTATGTAGGGTTTTCCATCGACATAATTCACTTTAACTTCATGCACCTGCTTAACCCCCTCCACCGAGGCCAACCGCGTTACAACCACGCATAAGTCTTCCTGGACAGAAGGCTCAACATGGATGGTTGCATCCACGTTACCGAAGGCGGCTGTGAGGCACTGCTCGATCTTTGAGGCCAGCGAATGCGAGGATTCTAAACTCATGGCTTTGGGAACTTGAACTGAGGCTTCCACAAAAACTTTGGAGCTGACCTTGCGGACTTTCAGGTTCTCCACTTTCACCACGCCGTCGCAGTCCAAAATTGTTCTGCGGGTTCTGCTCACGATTTCCTTTGACGCGGAGTCGCTGAGTTCCATGACGCTTGCCCTCACCAGCTTAATGCTAAGATACGTCAGCATCACACCCAGAAAAATCGAGGCAACTGCATCTCCGGATGTGAACCCCAACGTTGCCAAGCCAAACCCCAGCAGCGCTATCAAAGTGGAGCTTAAATCTGAAATCGCATCGTAGAGCCCTGCCTTCATCGATGTACTCTCGGCGTGTTGCCAACGGCGAAAAACGGTAACGCGAAGCGAGGCAACAGCGAGCGCGTAGCCGATGCCGATGAAACCGGCATATTCCACGCCTTCCACAAGCTGCACACCGCTAACCAGCCGCGTTGCTGCCTCATAAAAAATCAGCAAAGCCACACCTATCAGGACAATCCCGCCCATGAGTCCCCCTATGGTTTCGAATTTTTCGTGGCCGTAGGTGTGTTCTTCGTCTGGCGGCTTAAGTGAGGCGCGTACGGCAAAAAAGAGCATTACACTCGAGAGGGCGTCGAGGAGTGCGTGTAAGCCGTCGCTGATGATTGCTAGACTGTTCACGATGGAGCCGACGGTGATTTCTACGATTACAACGCTAAATATGGCTATGGCTGATATCTTCAGCGCCTTTAGCTTGTTTTTCCCTTCGGTGTTGCTTTGCATTATTTTTCAATATAATAAAGCTCTCATCAAGGGCGATTTAAGACTTATGGGCACCTCGAAGGATAAGCGACATAGACTCCGTTTGAGATACGTTTTATTTTAATACCCCCCAAGCAAGTTATTTATAAATGCGGTTCTCATCGCTGTTCCGTGGAGACCAAGCTGTCCTTAGAGGCAACTTTTTACTCATAACCCTAAGCTGGGTCATCATGTTCTCCGCCCAGCCCATCCCAGACACCTACGCGAGCCTGTTCTATTTGCATCTGGGCGCCAACGAGCTTATGCTCGCGGTCATGGCGTTTGTAGGCTCAATCGCTGTGGCGCTGGTGCAGTTCCCCGGCGGCTACCTTGCCGATAAACATGGGCGAAGATGGCTCGTTGTCTCCATGACCTTCGGAATAGCCGTCGGCAGCTTATTCTTCATCTTCGCGCCCTCCTGGCCCTTCATCCTCATTGGGTTGCTGATACAGAATATCTGTTCAATCTACGGCCCAGCATTGATGGCTATGGTCCTTGACTCGTTGCCTCCCCAGCAGCGCGGCGCAGGCTTTAGCTTTCAATCCGTCGTCACCACATTGGTTCTTTTACCTGCACCGCTTATCGCCCAGTACCTTGTGGTGACGTTTAACTTCGATTTTGGCATGCGAATAGCCTACAGCTTAACCTCCATTGCCTACTTCGCCATCGCTATGATGCGCTTTAAACTCAAGGAAACCCTGCCGCCGACCGCTGATGCCGCTACGCCTTCGATGCTAAGTATGCTGCGTATGTATCCAAGAGCCGTTAAAGAAGGCATCTTTGTATGGCGAAAAGTGCCTCGCTCCGCATTCAACCTCTTCTTAACCATCATAATCATAAATGGGTTAGTGGTGAGCTGCCAAACCTACTTTGTCGTCTACGCCACAACAGTCCTCAACGTGACTTTGGATCAGTGGGCGCTGGTGATGGCTTTTCGCTACCTCAGCATAGCCATACCCGCCATAATCGCCGGGTTTAGCATGGATGTGCTGGGCAGAAAACGGTTCTTGATTTTGGGGTATCTGCTGTTTGTTCCAGGCATGGTGCTGTTTGTTAACGCCGATTTTAACATGCTGCTGCTTTCCTTCTTTTTCTTCGGCTTAGGAAATCTCCTGCAACTCAACAGCTACAATGTATTAATGGGCGATCTTGTTCCCCGAAGCTTAAGGGGCACGGTCACCGGCTGCATGCAGTTCTTTATGTTTCTGATGCAGGCTATCCTACAGTTAACCGTGGGTTTACTCTACGTGTATGTATCTCCACAGTTGCCCTTTTTGTTGCTTGCCGCATCCGCAATACCTCTCTCGATGTTTGTTTTCTGGAAAATAGATGAGCCCAAAGTGAAAGAAGCCTAATTCACTTCAACCGCAACCAATCAGTCATCAAGGCATTAAGGTCTTGGAGTCGGTTAGGTTGAGGCAAAAATTAGGGTCCAACAAAAAATGTTGGAAAAAAGATGGGTTTAGGATATGATTCTGGTGTTGTATTGCGCTATGTAGGCTAGGTGCTCAGCGTCATAGGGGTAGCTTTCGTTGGTGCCGTAGGGGAAGCCGCTCATAGCCAAGAAAGGCATCGGGGCAACTGTCCATGTGAAACCGTAGCCCCATGCTCCCGGAGGATCCTTAAACCAGCAGGCGACGACGAAGATGTAGTCGCGTACCATGCCCTCCGCTGGTTCGCTGAGGTTCGCGGTGGGGAACTGCATGTTAACCTGGTCGCCTTGCCGCCCAATCACGAACATATCGTCGGTTTCCTGCATCAGTGGTGTCACGTCGCCGTAGCGTGTGAATGCGCCTGTGGAGGTTGAGTTGGTTTCCCACCATTGGCTCATCACTGCAGAGGAGGGCTTTATGATTGTGGTGGTTACTGGCTGGTTAGCTGTGGTGTCGATGCCTATGTAGTCGTAGGTGACATTCCAGAAGTTGCTAAAGCGCACTTTATAGTCGGTGATGTCCTCGGGGAATAAGCCTGTTAAGTCAACTGCGAAGGTTCGTGCATTGTAATCGCTGGGGATGGGTATTTGCCGTTCCTGTGGCGCACGTATCCAGCTGCCGTTAGCATATTGTATCTCCATGTAGGGCGCTGGCATAAGGGCTGTTCCGTCGGGGACTACGCCGCTTGCTGCAGCGGCTTTGAACATGTCAAGGTACTTGTAGTAGGTGTCGGCAGAGCCCCAGTCCACCATCGCGGTTATAATCAGCTTCACGTTAGGTGAATCTTTGAGGTCGCCTAAGTTGAGGGTTAACACGTTTTTCTGTATATCGTCCCATTGTGTGCTTTCGATGCCGTTGATGCCCGGGGTGTACCAGCCGTCTTTGGTGCGAATTTGTTCCAGCACGTTTTGGGATTTCTCGTTGACTGCGCTTAGGGGCACAAGCAATGCGCCGTCGTTTACAGTGTAGATTTTTCCTGTTTCACCCTGATTGAGGTAGTTAGTCAAGGTGGTATGCACGTCGGTGCCGGCAGGGTGATCCACAACCAGCAGGTACGCTGAATCAAGGTAGTAGAGTTCATCCCACTGCTGCGCAAGCGTTATGTCAAATGCGCCGTTCTTGGCGGCCAGCAGGTTCCTGTCGAGTTTCACGTAGTCATAGGGGTTTCCTCCGCCTGCAATTATGGTGCCGTCAGAGTTTATGTGGCTAAGGTAGCCGAGCCAGCCGGGGTTAGATACGTCGGTGACGTAGCTGTAGCCGGTGCCGTTCCAGATGTAGAGGGAGGGGCAGGAGGCGTAGCCGCTGATAACGGTGTAGGTGCAGATTAATGCCATTTTGTCGGTAAGGGTAAAACTCCTCGTGGAGCTTCGGCTGCCGTCGCTCCAGTAGGTAAATTCCACCACGCCTGTTCCGACGTTGTAGGGAGAAGGAACCGACACGGTGTATTCGCCCAGAGGCATCAATTTGTTAAACGGCGTGTTCTGTGCTTCACCGTTCAAAGTGAAGGGCAGCGGTTTAGAGCCGCCTCCGGAACGGTTGATGATTAATGTGTGATAACCGGTCTTGACGACGGTATATGAGCCGCTAAGGGTGTTCATTTTTACCGGATGCCGTCCTTCAGTGGTTGCGTTAAACGCAAAAGAAACCGGTTTGGTTTCCCCCGCTTCCAGCGAAACCGTCTGGGAAGCAACTAACGCATCGTCGATAAATAACCGAATGAAAAGCTTATCGGCTTGGTCTGTGGGGTTGTAGGCGGTGGCGTTGGCGGTTACAGGGTCGCCTGTCCAAGCCTCAGTTGGGGACATTCTCAATTCAGACAACACGATTTTGCTTGCATCCGGCGGAGGAGTCTTCACCAAAAAGGAAGACGTCAAATTCGCTACCTCCACGTTGAAGGTGCCCTCCAAAAATTCTAGGTCTGTGAATTCTACGGTTTGGTTGGTGCGTCCGGAGACTGTGAGGTTCTGGGAATTTTTGACTTCTCCGTTGATGAGGAAATCAATCGTTACGTTGCCTTCCAAGTCGCCGTAGTTAGTTAGGTTCACTGCGATCTGGACGGCTTCGCCTGCGAAGACTTCGGGGGGATCAACGGTTAAGTCAGTTACCATAAACGCGGCAGGCTTCTCTGCGCCCGCGATGAAGCCCTCGTTCTGCAGGTAAAAGTAGGCGCCTGCAGCCGCTGCTATGATGCATAAGTCGATGATTAAAATTGCTTTAAGTTTAACGATTGCTGAACGTGACAGCATAAATCCCAAGCCACTCCAAACTGCATTTAAGATGATGGGTTAACAATTAAAGGTTTATGCATCCTCAAAGATTTGAGGGGCTTGCTCTCCAGAGGGCTTTGCTTGAGCTTTCAGCATTGGTGATTTATTGTCTTATGAATGCGTAGGTCCGCTGGGGCTTAAAGCCGGCTTTTAAGTAAAGGCGGTTAGCGACAGCGTTGTTTTCCATAACGTAGATGATTGCTGTAGGCGCAACCTCAAGGCACTCCTTAATTAGAGCTGAAACAATCGAGGTGGCGTAGCCGCGGTTTTCGTGGCTTGGATGCGTCGCAATCCAGGTTACGTGGCTAACAGTCGGCGTCAGAGTGGCATATCCAAACGAAACCAGCTTGCCCCCCACTTTAACGCCGACCATGAGGGATTCCTTAAACTGCATTATGGAAGCCACCATCTCCGCGGTGACTTCACTCCACATCTGGGGGTAGCTCTGATTCATCAAAGAGGCAATGTCTTGAGCATCCACCGCACATAACCGCTGCGGCGTAACCTTAAAGCAGAGAAGCTCCTGGCCCCGATTAAGCGCCATCAAGGTAACATGAGCTTTAAGCGAGAAACACGGGAAACGCGTAGTCAGGAGGCTTTCGCAGTTAAGCGGCACCTGCACATCCAACTCGGAAAAATCCAGCTGCTCCAGCATAAACTGCACTGCCTCTATGCTGCCCCGCATCTGCACGATGTTTCCCTGATAAACAAGCATCAACCCCGCGACTTCATCGCCTTCTTGGGCGAGGTATATGCATGTTTTTTCTTTGTGGTTTAGCCAGTCGTAGATGAAGAAGTAGTAGTCGCAGAAGTCTTTCTTTACGATTTGCCAGAACGTGGCTTCTGACTGGTTTGTTAGCGGCGTTAGCTGCAAGGGGACCCCCTCTGTCAGTGGCGGTTTAACAAAAAAAGCGTTTAGGTCCTGACCTAACCGAGCAACCCGTTTATGCCGTAATCATCGTAAATCTCCGCTAGAAGCCGCTGAGTACCCGGGCATTATTCGCCACGGCGTTGATTGAGGTTTGGTATGCTGTTGCTCTGCCACGTCTACCCCCTCTATATATAGCCGCAGTGTCCAGTCAGCCAAGAAACTTTGATTAATTGGCTTTTTAGGTTCTTGGAGGGTTTTGGGAGAAGTGATAGTGGTGGAGTGATGGTTTAAGTGTGTTGGTTCACCCCTACGCCATCCGTAGTCGAGGAGAAAGGAGAAGGCTTCGAAAACGGAAAGGTTTACTTGGCGTAGTGGTTTGCCTTCAACCTTAACCATTTCTCTCCAATCCACTAACAAGACTTAAGATGCTTTAGAAGGGATATAAGTGTTATGAAAACACAATATACATCAAAAATTCAGATTCACCCTAAGCATCGTTACCCTAAGGATAAAACACCCTCAAGGATAAACCGCTCAGAAACATCAAGCTGCCTAGCCAAAAAGGACTTCATAATCACCGAAAACCTCGGCAACGGCCCACTGTAAATTATAACTTGATTACCTCTTAGGGCATTGGCCTGAAACAGCTTCTCGTCTTCCTTATAGCTAAACGAAACCGTCTGCGCATGCGCCGCTAAAGCTTGGAAATCATCCCATTGCGTACAGCGCAAAACAACTGATTGACCACCCTGCACAACTGCGGGTCTTGGGGCCTCTTCAACATGGCTTACCGCCGGGGCAGGAGCCGTCAACGCAGGCTGCGTTACCAGAACAGGCGGTGCCGCTTTGGCGCCATTGGAGAGGTTACTGATTAAAGAAGTAACTTCTTTTTGGAGTGTGTTGATTTTTTCTTCGACCTTCTCAACTTTACCTGTTAATTCGCCCGTGTCACCCATCTGCTCGGTGACTGTCGCTAACTCGCTGATGAGCTTGTCTAGGTCCCGTTCATGCTCTTTTAAGACGTTAACTATGAAGTCTAAAGCTTCGAAGGCATCATCTTTCTGTTGTGGATTCTTTGCCAATCTATTACCCCCACGTATCTGACAACTCACTATACGCACTTTTTATTTATAGTTAGCGAATCGTTAGATAGTATCTCTGTAACTGCATAGATATACTTATTGAAAATTCTGTACAACAAAAAAACAACAAGAAAAAAGGGTAAAAAAAGGAAAGAAGTTCTAATTCAGCCTATTTCGGCGACGAATCAAAACCACGCTTGCAGCAGCAACAGCTAAAAAAGCACCTAAAACCGCGGCGTAAATGAGCTCTGAAGGAAATCTCGCGGCTTGCTCGGTTGCCGGCGGTGAAGTTGGTGTGGATGCGGTCGGTGGGGGCTGAGGCGCCGAAACGGTGGTGTTTGTCGGCGCTGGAGTTGGCGTCGGAGTGGCGGCGGGCGGTTGGTTTTGGACCTGGTTTGTGTTGACGTCGTTTGTTAAGCTCTGCGATAGGCTTCCGGGGCCCGGGGAGGTCGGGGGCAGCGAAGCGGTTGTAGCCGCTGGAGCAGAAACTAGGCTGCCGCTTAAGCTCATGGCGACGATTGTGGAGATCCACACTTCACCGTTGGAGAAGGGGATGATTAACCTTGATAACTCGTCTAGGGGCACGCCGTTTCTTTGATAGGCTATGATTACGTCTGGTCTTAGCGCGTAATCGATGGGTATGCCAACGCTGTAATGGTCTGCGGCTGTAAAGCCGATCGAGTAAACTGATGAATAGTTAATTCCTAAGGCGTTTAGGAGGTCGGGGATTTTTACGCCTACCCAGTCGCCTTCTGCTACGAGGCTGCCATAGCATCTTAGTTCAGCGTTAACGGTTGTTTGAGGCATCGCCGAAAGTTGACTGTATGTAACCGTTACAAGGGTGCCGGAGAGGTCGCTGACTTGTATGCTCCATTGGGGGCTGTTTTGTGATGTGGCGGGGGGAATCGTGAGTATGAGGGGCAGGGCGGCTAGGAGTAGTATGGTTGCTGCTGATTTTTTATTTTTTATGTTCACCATACTAAATTATGACGCGTGTCATACCTTTAAATGCTTGCCCGCAACAAAAACAAAAAGCGACATCAAAGCTGACTAAGTTGCCCCCTAAACAAACCCCGAACCTCCAACACCACACCCTCCCGATCAGCCTCAACACCCAACCCCTCCAAACCAGACACCAACTCCTCAGCATCCACCCTAAACCTCGTCTGACCAGCCAAACCTTGTAAAGTCTCCTCGAAAAACGCAACCTCTTTTTGGCTATCCTTCTCCTTCACAACCTTAGCAAACATCAAATCGTTAAGCGCCAAATAAGCAAAAACCACCAGGCGGACATGCTCGCAGTTAGGCGCTACATCAACCAATTCCGCCTCGTCCTTTAAGTCGGCAAAGTATCCGTGAATCGCCTTTATGACGTTGAAGGCCTCCTTTGAGGTGTCCCTTGATGCTTGATTCTGGATGGCAGCGGCAACTTGAGAAGCATCGAGCTTAAGCGGCGGAAGCATTTGCCCCTCAAAACTTACACCCGACGCCATCGCCGCAGCGTATCCCTGAAGAAGTGGCCAGTTGAGGCGTTTTTTATGCAGCCCCATCAGAACATCAAAGGAGCCGTCGATGAGGGGCAATGAAGCGTTGAGGGTCGCTAAAAGCTCACTTTTGCGGAGTGCAACACGCTGGGCTTTTCTGGTTTCCGCCTCCTTCTTTAGCTCGCGTTCGCCCAGCAGCTTTTGGATCTGCTCGTGAAGCTTGCTTAATTCTTCTTTTTTGGATTTTTTAAACTTGAACCAGTATTCAACCTCATTCCAGGTAACGCCAAACATTTCCCTGTGAACCTGGGTTGCGCTAACCTCGTTGAGCGGGAACTCCTTGATGATGTCCCAGCGTTTCTTGAAAAGGCCCTTGGAAGCGAGAAACTTGAGTTTCTCGTCAGCTAACTCGAATTTGGCGGCTGCTACGCCTCGGGGTTTTTGTTTGGGTTTAGGCGGGGACTGCTGGGGGGCTGCTGTTTCCTGCGTGGGTGCTGATGGCGGCGGCGTTTTTTTTCTGCCAAAAAGCTTTGCCGGAACAGCTATAGTTGTAAGTGAAGGAATATGAGTTAAGCTTGTTTGTGGTTTGCTGTTTTGGGGTAGCGGCTGGTTGGTCATAGAGCGTCTAGAGTTTTATCGGCTAGTGTATTTATAAACTAATGCCTAAAACACCCCAACAAAGCCCTTTTTACTCTAAAGGCGCTTAATATGCGGATATATATGTTTTAGAAAGTTATAAATATGGTTTAATAGCATGTTCCCAGTTATGAAAAGCAAGCAAGTGTATTTAGCACTATTAACACTTGGTTTACTGATTAGTTGTTTCTCTGTTCCACAAGCTCTTAGCCAGTCACCAACACCTACCGAGACCCCCACGCCAACCCCCACTCCATCTCCCACACCTGTCCCTCTTACAGTCACACTTGTCTCCCCCGAAGATCATGGCCTAATAACTAGCTCATTTAACGTCAGCTTTGTCTTCAGACCAGTTAAAACTACCTCAGGTAATTTCGAGGACGCAATCTTGTTTATCAACGGATCAATCGCAGCCCACAACCAAACAGCCATTTCAAACAACGCAGATAACACAATCTACTACACATTTACTTCGAACGGATCATCAACATGGAACGTCAAAGTCTACGAAACCGACCATATGGAGACTGCTGCCAGCGACTTCAATGTCACTCTCAAAGTTTACGTTGCACCTGAGGCTACTCCAACACCTACCCCTTCCCCCTCACCTACACCCACTCATACTCCAACAGCAACCCCAACGTATACACCAACAAAAACTCCAACGCCAACTCCTACACCGGAGCCTGTAACAGCTATTGACACATGGACCGTGGTCATAATTGCGGTTATTGCGATTATTGCCGTGGGCGCAGCTGTTGTGCTAGTGCTTGGACGAAAGAAATAGAACTAAAGTAAACCGTTCCTCTTTTTTATTTTTAAAAAGTCACTTAGACGCCCAAATGCAGCTTATCGCCTTTGATGGACACGCCAAAACACACGGCGTCTGACCTGACTCGGGTTTGCAGCAGCCGCAGGTGTAGCGGACTTTTTTGCGGTGCTCCTCCTTAACTGCGGCGACGGTTTTATCTTCTAAATCGATGAATTCCGTCTGCAACTCAAGCGCGCCCTGAGGGCACAAATCAATGCATCTGCCGCATCCGCTGCATCGGTCAGAGTCAACAACAATGTAGTATTCGCCTGAACCGTCACAGTACCCGTAATGCGTGATTATTTTGGCTCACCCTTTCTGTGCTTTCTCATAGAGCGCCTTGGCAAACAACGCGGCTCCAAATGCGCCTGCAACCATCGGGTCTAATCCGTCGTCGCGCCACCGCGGCATCGGCAGGCACTTCACGCCCAAAATCACTTCGATGCGGCTAACGATGCCGATGTTTTTAGATTGGCCCCCGGTGACTACGAGTTCAGGTTCTAATCCGACGCGGTTGATGAGGTTAGCCATCCGCACCGCCATCGCGCGGGTGTAGGCCGCCAGCACCTTCTCTTTAGACCAGCCCTTGCGCAGCAGCCCCATAGCTTCGGTTTTAGCGAACGCCACGCAGGTGCAGCTTACCGGCTCGGGTTCTTTTTCAACTTTGAGGGATATGTCGCCTATGTCCTCGATGGGGATTTGCAGCAGGTCCGCGAAGACCTCCATGCCTCTGCCGGTGCCCGCCGCGCATTTATCGTTCATGAGGAAGCTAACGACTCTGCCTGTTTCGTCGATTTTGATGGCTTTTATGTCTTGTCCGCCAACGTCAAGGACCGTGCGGACGCGGGGTCCCCAGATGTAGTTGGCGCCTTTGGCGTGGCAGGCGATTTCAGTTATGGCTTTGTTAGCCATGGGCACATTGACTCTGCCATAGCCCGTGCCAACGATGAATTTGAGATCGCCCACCGAGAGACCCGTGTCTTTCAAGGCGAAATCCAATGCTTTCTTGGCGCTTTCGGGGCTGTTACTGCCAGTGCGGGTGATGCCCCAGCTGAAGGCTTGCCCGTTAACCATGACGGCGGCTTTAGAGCCCACTGAACCCACATCGACGCCTGCAGTGACTATGTCTTTGCTGCTTGGTTTAATGTTGGGGACAACGCGGTTGTATTCGCGCCAACGCCAAAACTCCTCTTTAGATAAATCAGCCATCCTTAGTTGCCTCCCTTAACCCTTGCCGCAGCAGTCAACGCGGCGCCAAAGGCACCCACGTAATCGGGGAACTCGGGAATCTGCACCGTTAAACCCAGCTTGCGGTTAAGCGAAGACACAAACCCAACGTCCTTGGCTACGCCGCCCACCAGCGCCACTTCGGGGTTTACGCCTAAGCGGTGAATCATCGATGAAACCCGGTCAGCCATCGCGTCGAAGACTGCACGGGCGATTTCAGGCTTGGATTCTTGGCGGTGGATAAGCGAGACCACGTCGGATTCGCCGAAGATAACGCAGGAAGCGTTGATTGGGCTTGCACGTTGGGCTTCAAGCGACAGCGGACCCATATCCTCCAGCTTCACCTCAAGCGCACGCGCCATGGCCTCAATGAATGCCCCCGCCCCTGCCGCACAGCGCTCGTTAACCACAAAGTCAACCATGACTCCGCGTTCATCGCATTTGACGGCTCGGGCTTCCTCAGCGCCGACATCGATGATTGTCCGCGCGTTGGGTATGAGGTGAACTCCGGCTTTGGCGTCGGCGCCCATCATGCTTACGGTGGTGTGCTCGTAGGGCGCCAAATCCATCGCGGAGCCCGTTGCGCAGAAGTGCGCTACATCGTCGAGTTTGAGGTTCGCTGCTTTTAGGGCTTCCTCGACGGCTTGCTCGGCGGCTTTTGTGGGGTCAAACCCCGCGAAGGCCTGTGATCGACCGACGACTTTTCCGTCTGCTAAAACTACGGCTTTCACGCGTTGTGTGCCAAGGTCCATTCCAACTGTGATTGTCACCTAATCATTCACCTATATGTCGACTCTTGCAGTTAACATCTCCAGGAAGGCTTCCACGCGGGTCTTCATCTGCCCTACGTCTTCCCGAGTGTACTCGGTATCCAGATAGTACACTGGAACATTAATTTTATCCAAAGCCTTCTTGACACGCGTGTACTCCATCGCATAGAGCATGCAGCCACGCACGACGTAGTAGACGACGCCCTGAACATTCCAGTCTTTGACTTTAGTGAGGAGCCAATTGATGCGGTCTTCGTTGCCGTCTTTGCTGGTGAAGCAGGGGCACGTCGAAGCCATCAGGTAGCGGTCGCTAATTGCCTTTAACATGTCATCCATCGACCATTCGTCGACGCCGACGGGGTCGTTTAGTATGCGTTCGCCGCTGCATTGCTCGTCGGCAACGATGATGCCCTGGGGGTTAGCTTCCTCCACTAGAGTGGGCAGCTTCCAGTTGTCAGGCCAAAACATCGGTGTACCCGTAACCATAACCCGTGGCGTATCGGGGCTGCAAACCCAGTCTTTAGCTGCCACACGCTTCTCCAGCTCCGCGCAGAGCGCCTCGGTTTTCTCTGTCCAACGCACCTTGTCATCCCACTGATAGGACTGGTTAACCAGCATGGCGTCGCGTCCCATGATAACGGGGTTGCCTTTTCGCAGTTCCTGTAGCCGACGGAAAGCTTTGGTTGCGCGGTGGCTCACTTCGATGGCTTCTTTGAGGCTTTTGCGGCTGATTTTGTTGCCCGTGAACTGTTCAATCTGGGTTTTCATGTTCTTGATTTCGTCGCTCCAGAAACGCAGGGAATGATCGGAGTCTTTTATGCGTGGAACATTCATGCCCCAGATGGTTTTGTAGTCGCTGAGGATCTCGCTGAGTTTAGTCATGCCATCGCAGGTTAACACGCTGATGAGTGCGTCGCTTTGCTCCAGAAACGGCGAGAGCTCAATCATTTTGGCTCCGATGGTGGACCGAATGACGGGGCAAACCTCCACGGGCACCACTCGGTCACCCAGCTTAGAGGTGTCATACCAGCCGCTGTTGACGCGCACGGGTATGGCGTCGGCGGCAAGAATCAGTTCAGTGGGTGCAAAGAGGCACATGTAACCGATGACTTTTTTGCCTTTTTCTTTCTCCGCTTGGATTTCCTGTTGCCGTTTACCAAAGAGGTTTGCCATGTCGTCGAAGTACTTCATGGCTTCGGGGCGGTGGGGATCAGCTTTCTTCATGCGTTCGATGTTGTCAGCTATTATTCTCTGCGACGCAGCTTTCACGGTGTTTCTTAGCTCATCTTTTTCTTTTTGGGAAACTTCAGGCATGTATCTTTTTTCGGTTGTTTGGCTCTTCATTTTCTCACTCAACTCTTGGTGGCTCTAACCAGTTTCTTGATTTAAACAGGGTTTTTTTGCCCAACTTTACTTCCAATGCATCCTCGTAGGGGCACATTTCGACGCATCGAGCACAAAGCATGCATTGGGAAGTACCGATTTTGCCGCCTTTCTGCTCGTATACCTCGTTAACTTGCACGCTGCAGACGCGTTTGCAGACGCCGCATTTGGTGCATTTCTCCTCGTTCTTATACACATAAAGCAGCGGAACACCCTTAAAACGTTTAAAGCGGTTGATGGCTGCAAGCGAGATGCCGGTGGGGCAGAAGCGGCACCAGAAACGGCGATAAACAAATGCGGCAGCAAGTGTTAATCCGACAAAAACAACGGAGACAATCTGTCCGATCTGTGTTCCAGCGAACATGATGATGTTCTGTATGTAGGGATAGCTAAAGTACATTCCTCCAAGCTCTAGCGGCGCCGTTGTCCAGGGCACGATGGGGGTAATCATGGGGTCGATGAGGAAGCCGTAGGCGCGGAAGGGCCCCGCCAGAACCTGTGCCTCAATTAAGGTGTACTCTAGGCTCGGCGGCGGCTCCAAAATCCAAAGGATAATTGGCAGAGCCAGCAGGAAAAACAGCAGTATGACGTATCTTGATTTGTGAAGGGCTAAATTGAGTTTATCGGGGATTAGGCGGTAACTTTTTTTGAGGGCTTTGCGAAGAAAGATTTCCAGGTCCATGATTAAGCCGAAGGGGCAAAGCCAACCGCAGAAGTAGCGTCCCAAGACCAGCGTCAACGCAAACAGCACGATGACCACGTAGAGTAGCGGCACCGAGTAGGAGAACACGTAGAAGATGGCGGCTGCCGCCATAAACTGGACAATGAGGCGGACATAGGTTACTCGCATGGCAAGGTTTCTTTTCCAAATCAGAACCGCCAGTATCCCAGCTGTTCCAAGCCCCGCTAGCACAGCAAGCCTAAGTACGTCCCCGACTATTTCCCATGACATTATTTCTTCTCCCTAAATTATCTGGAAAGCTGAACTCAGCATCGTGAATAAACCAAATACGATAAGCACAGCGCCGCCGCCAAGCGAGATCCATTTGCGAAGCAGAGGCGCCTTGTTAAGCAGCCACCCTGTGACTCCGCCCAAAAGCAGCATGGGCGAAAGCGCGGTTCCTACACCAAAGAGGACCGCTATGCCGACGCTTCCAACGGGGCTAGCGAAGGGCAACGAGTATGCCAGCAACGCTATGAGGGGTGGACAAATTATTAAGCCTCTGGTTAAACCCAGTGAGAATGCGCCGAAATCCACGCCTAGGCGTCCCCGCGATGTTTGGGCTATTGGGGCGGTTTGTCCTGTGCAGCCGCTGCAGGGTTTGCGTGTTTGGTAGATAACCATGGCGCCGATGGCGACGCTGACGACACCGAAAGCGATGGATGAATACATCTGGAAGGGCGCAACCGCCGCATCCGATACAAACAGCCTCAACAGCCCCCCGAACAAGCCGATGACTCCGCCGATTAATGCGTACGCCAGAACTCTGCCGGAGTTAAAAATCACCGTGATTTTTAGGCTGCCCTTAAAACCTGAGCCGACACCCGCGATGTAACCCGCCAGAAGCGGCAGACAAGAGGCAGTGCAAACAGCCAAGCCATAAAGCAAACCCCCCGCGAATGCCCCCATATACGGATTGGTAATCTCAGGTATTAGTGACATGCCGAGTTTTCCCGTTGAACTTTATAGCAGATAAGGGTTTAATACATTTAAGCTTTGCATAATTTTTGGTAGATGGGGGCAGGTTATGTTTTTTGGTGATTTTGGATGGGCTTTAGGAGAATTTTCTCTTAGGAATAGCTGATCAGCCGCTGTTTTGTCCCGTGTAGTACTGACCAGACCCCTTTTTCCTTATTGGTAGCCTGTGAAGTACTCCAGCTTCAGCTTCTCCTTGGGCAACCCCAGCTTCTCCATCAAAGCCTGCATTGCTTTAACCATAGGCGGCGGACCGCAGGCATAGAAAACATAGTCCCTAAAATCCGGCAGCCCCGCCTTAATCATGTCCGCATCGATGTTGCCAGTTGCGCCCTTCCAGCCCTCGGAGGCTTGGCTGACTGTAAAATGGATTTTTAAGTTACTGTTTTTCTTAGCTAACTCCCAGAATTCCTCACGGAAAACGATATCCTCGGGGGTGCGGCAGCCATAGAAAAGCGTAATCTGGTTGCCTAAGCCCTTGTCGGTGGCGTATTTGGCGATGCTGATAAAGGGTGTTATGCCTATGCCGCCGCCGAGCAACGCAATTTTGGGGTATTCGCCTTCAAAAGTGAATTGTCCATAGGGAGCCTCGATTTCTGCCCAATCCCCCGGTTTTGCTGCTCGGAGCGCCGCGGAGTATTCGCTGTCGCTTAGTTTTTTGGTGAACTCGATGTGGCCGGTTTGGGTGGGGCTGCTGCTGAAGCTAAAGTGCTTTTTTAGTTGTGCGCCGTTGTGTTTGAGGGTAACGAAGAAGAATTGGCCCGGTTTATACTCTAAACCTTTGGGTCGGGCAAAGCGGAAGCTGGTAACATTTGATGTACGCGGAATAATTTCGGTTAGGGTTGTTTCGAACTTCATAAGCACACCTAAAACAATCTTATAGTGAACAGCTACATTTTAGAATCTTTTGCCTACCCCGCCTTTTCGGGTTTGCGCTGAAAAATAATATATGCCTACGCCACGTAGAAGTAGCAGAGACTTGACTGCTGATGAGCAACCCCCCCGCGATAAACCGCATCGCTGCCTACATCAAACGCCACCAGGTTTCCCTCGGTTTGCTGCTGGCCGCCTACGGCGCCTTCTACCTTACCGCAGTTATACTGGGCAACTGGAACCCCGCTGACTGGGGAAAAGACATCTTTAACATTCCCCCCTTCCCAAACGCGATTGTGCAGCGTAGCTACATCAGCCCTTTCTTTTTCGTTACTAGCCTCCCCCTACTGCTTGTCGGCGCCACAATGCTATGTGCATACAGCACCCGAAGTTTACGTTCAGGGGCGGTTGATGACGGGGAGCATGTTGCCATATTGCTGGTTGCATTTGGCTTTGCCTACACAGTGATTGGCGCTTGGCCTCTTGGAAAAATTGCTGATTTTCCCTGGGACTGGCAGAAACAAATTGCAGGCTTCGGTGGTCTTTTTACATGGGGTCTCTACGTTTTAAGCGTGGTTGTCTTGGCAGTCGGCGCGGTTTCCTTGTATGTCTATAGCAGGCGGTACCACCAAAGCCATCCGAATCCGTCAGTCGTTTAATTTTCTTGTAAGGAGTATCGGATTTTTTATCGTATGCTATTTTATTTTCCGAGTGCTTGGAAAACAAATATATTTGTTGTCGGTGAGGTTTTAAGTAGCAAGGTGTTATATCGATGGGTCAGGTTTGGCATTCTCTTGATGTTGATGAAGCAGTCCGCGAGCTTTCCTCGTCCAAATCAGGGTTAACTACCAAGGACGCTCAAGGGCGATTAGCAAAATTTGGCCCCAACGAACTCCGAAAGGAAAAGGGGCGCTCGGTCCTATCGATTCTGCTTCACCAATTCAAGGATGTTCTGCTGATTATTCTGCTTGTGGCAACTGCCTTATCCCTTGTCATGGGCGAATTCATCGATGCCCTCATCATTTTAGTGATAGTTGTTGTTAGTGTTCTGCTTGGGTTTAGGCAGGAGTACCGCTCGGGAAAAGCCCTTGAAGCCCTAAAAAAGATGACTGCGCCCATGGCTGTGGTGCTGCGTGACGGGCGCGAACAGCGTATCCCCGCCCGCGACTTGGTTCCCGGCGATGTAATCCTTCTCTACACTGGCGACAGGGTTCCAGCTGATGCACGCCTAATCGAAGCAATTAATCTCAAGGTTGAAGAAGCCGCCCTGACCGGTGAATCCGCGCCAGTGGACAAATCCACCCAAGCCCTGCCTGAGGAGACGCAGCTAAACGACCGCAGAAACCTGCTGTTTACCGGCACTATACTGGTGTACGGCAGAGCCAAAGCAGTGGTTACGGATACAGCGATGAAGACCGAATTCGGCAAAATCGCACAGATGGTTCAAACCACCACGCAGGAGAGCACGCCGCTGGAGAAACGCATGGCGGGCGTAGGCAAATGGATCGGTATACTCGTCATAGGCATCGCCGTCGTCGTGGGTGCAATAGGCATCCTGCAGGGCCGCAACATTTTGGATATGGTTCAGTGGGCAATCAGCCTTGCCGTCGCCGCGGTGCCCGTTGCACTTCCAGCTATCGTGACGGCCTCGCTCTCCGTAGGCATGTATCGGATGGCTAAGGTCCACACGATCGTTAAGCGGTTGCCGGCGGTTGAGACGTTAGGCAGCACCAGCGTTATCTGCTCAGATAAAACAGGCACCATGACCAAGGGCGAAATGACTGTCCAAAGAATCTACGTTAACGACCGCGCCCTCAAAGTCAGCGGCATCGGGTACGCCCCCAAAGGCAGCTTCCTATGCGAAGAAAAAACCGTTGAACCCGACGAAGAATTAAAGCTGCTGCTAAAAATCGCGGCCCTCTGCAACGACTCCAACGTTGAACTAGACGCCAAAGTGGACAAATGGGTTATCAAGGGCGACCCCACGGAGGGTGCCTTGGTTGTTGCCGCGGCAAAAGCCGACATGTCCAAGGAGGCTCTCGATAAGCGGGAGCCCCGCATCGCCGAGATTCCCTTCTCGTCCGAGCGGAAACGAATGACTACTATTCATGAGGTCGGCAACAAAAAATATGCGTACATGAAAGGCGCCCCTGAAATCATCCTTGAGAAATGTAACCGCATCCTCCTCAACGGAAAAGCCGTTGGCTTCGAAGCTAAAGAGAAAGCTGAAGTCCACAAGGTCTCCGAAGTCATGGCGCTGCAGGCGCTAAGAAATTTGGGGTTTGCCTACAAAGAATTACCTGAGAACCAAAAGGCATTCGAAGAAAACATGGAGACGGACTTTGTTTTTGTGGGGATAATGGGCATGATTGACCCGCCCCGAGATGAAGTGAAAGATGCCATAAACATCTGCCGACGAGCCGGCATACGGGTCGTCATGATTACCGGTGACCACAAGCTTACCGCTGTTGCTGTCGGCAAAGAACTCAATCTGCTGGGCGAAAACCAAATTGAAGAAAAAGTCCTCACGGGCGCTGACCTCGACAAAATCAGCGACAGTGACCTGATCGAAATAATCGATGACATAGTCATCTATGCCCGCGTTGCCCCAGAGCATAAAACCCGGATTGTGAACGCCTGGAAAGTTAAAAACCAAATTGTGGCTATGACCGGCGACGGCGTTAACGATGCGCCTGCGCTTAAAATGGCTGACATAGGCGTCGCGATGGGTGTCACGGGCACGGAGGTAACTAAAGAAGCCTCGGATATGGTGCTTGCCGACGACAACTTCGCCTCCATCGTTAAAGCCGTTAAGGAAGGACGCGAAATCTACGGCAACATCAAAAAGTACCTCACTTACCTGCTGCGCTGCAACATCATGGAAATCATCGTGGTGTTAACCGCCGTCATTTCCGTTCCCCTGATTGCCCAGATTCTAACGCCTAACTCCGAGGTTGCACTAATCGGCGAGGCAGCAATCGCTTTAACGACCATTCAGCTCTTATGGATTAACCTCACCACCGACGGGTTACCCGCCATCGCGTTAAGCGTTGACCCCGGCGACCCTGACTTGATGGATCAGAAACCCCGCAATCCAAAAGAAAGCATCTTCACCCGGGACGTAAAGATCTACTTGACAGCCGTTCCCATCCTGATGGCTACGATTCTGCTAGGCAGCTACCTGCTCTATCGGCCCTGGGAAAGCATTCAGCAGCTAGTTGAAGCCCGCACCCAACTGTTCACTACTCTGATCCTGATGGAGCTGGCAAATGCACTCTCAGCGCGGTCCCTCAAGTACCCCGTGTTCAAGGTGGGGGTCTTCAAAAACAAGCTCCTCTGGTACGCATTGATTTCCTCGCTGCTCCTGCAGGTAGCCATACTCTACATCCCGGGTCTGCAGAACGCCTTTGACATCACGGTGCCGACGCTTCAAATCTGGGCGGTTGCATGGGCATCCACCGCGTTCGTTTTCGGTATGGTTGAGCTTGGAAAATATGTGGCAAGCAAACGAAGAGGAGACAAATAATCAATCGTGGGTGCCAGCGATCCCTTCTCTTCTAAGCTATGCGCTCTGCGGTTGCCCCTTTTTTTGCCAGGCAATCTATTAGCTGGCATGTTTTGTGGTGCTGCTGCCAGCAAGGGCCCTCTTGCCTGAACGTCTAATTAGACACAAGCTTTAAATGTAGAATAAACGAATTCAGGTAAAAAGGCATAATTGAGGAAACATTACAGATGAGTGATAAATTAGTAACTAAATTAGCAAACCCCGCTCCGCTTGGACTTTTAGGCTTCGGTTTAACCACGGTCCTGCTCAACCTACACAACGCTGGACTATTCGGCTTAAACAGCATGATCCTTGCTATGGGCTTGGCTTACGGTGGTCTTGCGCAGGTCATCGTCGGCGTCATGGAATTCAAAAAAGGCAACACTTTCGGCACAGTCGCATTCAGTTCATACGGTCTCTTCTGGTGGTCACTGGTTGCTTTGATTCTTCTACCTGGCACATCCTTCTTTAGCAACATTGCCGCGGCTGATAATTCTGCTATGGCTGCTTACTTCTTCATGTGGGGGTTGTTCACGTTAGCGATGTTCTTTGGTACATTGAAGACTAATCGTGCATTGCAATTTGTCTTTGGAAGCTTGGCTATTCTGTTCTTTATGCTTATGGCAAGAGAGTTAATGGGTAACCCAGTTTGGTTCAATACAATCACGGGCATCGAGGGTGTCATTTGCGGGTCAAGTGCGGTTTATTTGGGTCTTGCGGAAGTCTTGAATGAATCAAATCAGAAAACAGTATTGCCAATATGCCCAGTTAAACAATAATTTCCTTTTTTTCCTTATCATTTTTTATTTATACATTTAATGCGAAAACGCTTATATATCTATCACTGTAATCACTGTCCCCAATTGAATTGGGATTGAGAACATGTCAGAAGCTAGTTTACCCTTCAATGAAAGATATTATCCCAGCAGCGTAAAAATTTCTTCTGGAGAAATACGCAAGCAAGAATGGGAACAATCAATCAAGAATCCACAGGAATTTTGGGCTGAAAAAGCCAAAGCAATCGACTGGATCAAGGCACCCAGCAAGGTGCTGGATGATTCCAACCCGCCCTTCTTTAAGTGGTTTGCCGACGGCACACTCAACATAACCTACAACACGCTTGATAGGCATGTTAAGAGTGGTCGCAAAAACAAACTCGCTTACATCTGGGAAGGCGAGATGGGTGAAGTTAAAACCTACACCTACTATCAGCTTTACCGCGAAGTAAACAAACTCGCCAAAGCACTCAAAGAAGCCGGCCTCAAAAAAGGCGACCGCGTCGCTATGTTTTTGCCCGTCATCCCCGAACTCCCGATTGCTCTGTTAGCAACCGTGCGCATCGGCTGTGTCCACACAGTTGTCTTCTCAGGCTTTAGCGCTGAAGCACTCGCAGACCGCGTTAACGACTGCGGAGCCAAAGTGGTCATCACTGCTGACGGCAGCTTCCGCAGAGGCAAACCCGTTTCCATCAAAGACACCTTAGACCGCGCCATGCCAAACATGCCGGGCGTAGAGAAAGTCATCGTTGTCAAACGCACAGGCCAAGAAGTCAAGATGAAAGAGGGCGTTGACGTCTGGTATCATGATGCTATAGCAGCGGCAGGCGCAAACGCATATGTTGAACCAGAAGTCATGAATGCAACTGATCCCCTGTTCATTCTCTACACTTCAGGAACCACCGGCAAGCCAAAAGGCGTCCAGCACGGCACAGGCGGCTACTTGGTTTGGGCTTACTGGACTCTTAAATGGGCATTCAACCCAACAGACCAAGACATCTACTGGTGTGTTGCAGACATCGGCTGGATCACAGGACACACATACAATGTCTATGCACCCCTCAGCCACGGCATAACTGCTTTCCTCTTCGAAGGCACACCTGACTACCCCGCACAGGACCGCTGGTGGGACATGATCGAACGCCATGGCGTAACCATTCTCTACGGCACCCCCACTGCTGTTCGTATGTTCATGAAATTCGGCGAAGAATGGGTCAACAAACACGACCTCAGCACACTACGCGAACTCGGCTCAGTAGGCGAAGCAATCAACCCCGAAGCATGGAAATGGTACTACAGAGTCATCGGCAAAGAAAAACTGCCGATCATTGACACTTGGTGGCAGACAGAAACCGGCGGATTCATGATTACACCTGCATCCGGCATCGAGTTAACACCACTCAAGCCAGGTTCAGCTACGCTGGCTTTGCCAGGAGTTAACGCTGACATCGTTGACGAGAAAGGTCAATCAGTCCCTCAAGGAACCAAAGGCTACCTGGTCATAAAATCTCCATGGCCAGGAATGCTGCAAACCGTCTGGAAAGACCCTGACCGCTTCAAACAAACATACTTCAGCAAATGGCCAGGAATCTACTATGTCGGCGACTACGCAATCCGCGACCCCGACGGCTACTTCTGGCTACTCGGCAGAGCAGACGAAGTCCTCAAAGTCGCAGGCCACAGAATCGGCACAGTCGAACTCGAATCTGCACTCGTCTCTCACCCAGCAGTATCTGAAGCAGCAGTCATGGGCAAAGAAGACGCAGTTAAAGGCGAAGTCCCAGTGGCATTCGTAGTGCTACGCAGCGGCTTCACCCCCTCAGATGAGCTCCGCGTTGAACTCACCAAACACGTCAGAACTACAATTGGTCCAATCGCCACCCCCGAAGCAGTCATAATCGTTGCTAAACTGCCAAAGACCCGCAGCGGCAAAATCATGCGCAGACTCCTCAAAGCAGTCCTCACCGGCGCGCCAATGGGCGACACCAGCACCATCGAAGACGAAGGCAGCATCGAAGACATCAAAGCAACCTACGCTGACCTGCGCAAACAGCTCGAAAAGAAGTAAACCTTCTTTTCCCTTCATTTCTTTTTTAATATTCATCAGAAATACTTCTTGTCAATGACTTTTAGATCAACGAATTCTATCGCAGCTTTGCTTTATCTCGCTCGGCTAGCATTCCTGCCTTGAATAACAACTCACCTGCATAGACATCAAAACTGCATCTGTGCATCTGCCTTACATAAGCTGATGCTGCCCTGCAATCTGCCAGCTAAGGCTGTTTTTTCTGTGCATCTGCTGAGCCTATAAGTAGAGGGGGGATAGAGCGAAATCGCAGCAGAGAACCCCGAAAAAAGAAGGAAGGTTAGAATTGCGGGATAGGTATCCAGCCTGCTGATAAGCCTACGGCTGCCAGTGCAAGCGCGATGACCACCCAAATCACGATTGTGATTATCAACGCGATTATGCTTATAGCCAGCGATTTAAGCCAGCCGCAGTCAAAGAAGTGCTTAACCAGCCCCAGCCAAATCATCAGCAGCACAAGGTAGGTGAACAGCGACAGCAACGCGCCCTCGACTAAAACGGCGACGAAGGCATCAAAGAAGTAGTACACGATCGAGCCCAGCGCGACGATCCAGAGTGCATCGGTGAATTTTGCTTTGCCCTTGCCCGCCAGCAGACGCCCCGAAATATAGAGCGCAGGCACAGTAAAGATAACCATAACCACGATGGTTGCCAGGAGCCCAAAGACGGTTGATGCAATGTCTAAAGCCAAGTTTTTTCACCTTAAAGTAGTTAGGCAGTATCTGGGGTTTACCTTAAAAGGTTTATGCAACCGCT
The DNA here is from genome assembly GCA_026014735.1 of Candidatus Bathyarchaeota archaeon. Taxonomy (NCBI): domain Archaea; kingdom Thermoproteati; phylum Candidatus Bathyarchaeota; species Candidatus Bathyarchaeota archaeon. Next base: position 939,978 of record JAOZHT010000001.1, on the reverse strand, counting down.
CAGCTGCCAAAAAAGGAGTTTTATATGCGGAATTTGCCTTTCCGCGACACATCAGTGCCCATTTCGCCAGCTAACTGCTCAAGCAGCGCCTTCTGGTTAGCGGTGAGTTTCTGGGGAACCGCGATTCCGACACGTATCAGCAAGTCGCCTCTGCCGTATCCGCGAAACCGTGGCATGCCCTTGCCGCGCAGAGTGATAACTTCGCCGACCTGCGTCCCCGCATGCACCTTGACGGTTGTGGGTCCATCCAGCGTCGGCACAGATATCTCCGAGCCCAAAGCCGCCTGCGGATAAGTAATCATGGCTATATGCCAGAGGTCGTCGCCTTCACGGATGAACTGGGGATGCTGCCGCACATGTACCATCACGTAGAGGTCTCCGGGTTCGCCTAGGCTGGAGGTATATTCGCCTTCGCCTCGGAGCCGAAGCTGAAAACCCTCATCGATGCCAGCGGGAATCTTGACGGTGATTTTGCGTCTTTTACGCATAAGACCTGAGCCGCGGCAGTTGCCGCATGGAGTATCGATGAGCTTGCCAGTGCCCTTGCAGGTGGGGCAAGCCGTGACCTGCACATACATCGCGAAGCCTGCCTTGCGCATATTCTGGACTTTACCTGCTCCATTGCATGATGGGCAGATTCTAGCAGATGTTCCCGGAGCCGCGCCTGAGCCACTGCAGACCTCGCATTTCTCGGTTCGTGGAATCTCGATTTCGCGTTCAGTGCCCTTCGCGGCTTCCTCAAGGCTGATTTCTAAGTCAAAGCCTATGTCTTGTCCACGATTGGTCTGCTCGTAGCCGCCAAAGCCGCCGCCTCCGCCAAAGATGGTGCGAAAGAGGTCTCCAAAACCCATGTCGCGGAATATAGAGTCGAAGTCTGCGCCGCGGAAGATGTCTTCGCTGCTGTATCGTTGGTCAAAGCCGCTGTGGCCCAATGTATCGTACTGCTGGCGTTTCTGGTCGTCGCTTAAAACCGCGTAGGCTTCGCTGATTTCTTTGAATTTGTCTTCTGCGCCAGCTTCTTTGTTGCGGTCGGGGTGATACTGCAGCGCCAGTTTACGGTAGGAGTCCTTAATCTGGTCTTTGGTTGCGCCCCGCTGTACGCCAAGCACTTCATAGTAATCTCGTTTTTGACTCATTGAGCCTTACCGTTTAGGAGGTTTTAGTGAACTTTCATAGAATGCTTGGGCTTGGATTTAAGGGATTTGCCTGTTCAGGTAGCCTTTTTCGGGTATGGGTAGGGCAGTTTTTGTTTAGGTATGTTTTACGCTTCATCTTTGCGCTGGTTCCTATCCCTCTACTGGTTTGTGCATACGACTGAGCTTTCAGCACTAACCTGCCCGCTGAACTTGCCCCGCCACCAATTTAAACTATGTATCGGCCTGACCGCTCAAAATCCCGCACAATTTCCATGCCACGCTTCGACGGATTCAGCGGCGACGAAAGCGGCAGATTCTTCAGCAGCACCCACGGCGACTTGCGCGCCAACTCAGAGGCGATGTGCTCGGCTCCAAAACTCTTCTCCGCCACCACCACAACTTCGCGCCTCACGCCCACCTCTGAGAGGTCGCCTAGCGCATGCAGGTACTCATGTAAAAGCAGGTTGTAGACGAGTGCGTTGACGGTGGCTTTATCAGTGACCTGAGTTTCCACCACATCGACGAGCGCACGGTTAAGCACGATGTTGTTGGTGCCCACCGGGTAGTAAGCGCCCAGCTGCAGCGGCAGGTCGTCGAGGAAAAGCATCATGCAGTTACGGCGCTTGCCCAATGCGTACTGGGCGGTTTGCTGCACGATCTGCCAGACCTCCCCGTAGCTTTTGGCGTTATCCAAGCTGCTGCGGAAATGCTCGGTTCGTTCAGGAGTGCCCAAAATGTGTTCCTCATCGTTAGAGGGAATATTCAAGCCTTTAAGGTTTGCACCTGCCTGGCCGCAAAATAATCGTAAAATTGATAAACAACGTCTGCTTCCTTCATAGCAAATAGGTGAAAAAATAAATGGCAAGCAATGTCACGGTTAAAGACATCATGCAAAAAGACGTTAAAACAGTAGAGAACAACACCGTCCTAAAAGACGTAATCAACTTGATGACTAAATACGACAAAGACGCAATCTTTGTTGTCCAGAGCGGCAAGCCAACCGGCATCATCACAACAAGAGACTTAGTTGTCCGCGCAATGGAAGCTGAAGTACCAATCAGAACCATCATCGCACGCATGGTCTACACAAACCCACTCGTCGTCATCGATCAAGGCGCATCACTTAAAGAAGCAGCTGAACTGATGAAGCACTGGAACATAAAGCACCTCCCAGCAGTTGACAAAAACGGCGCACTCGTCGGCTTAGTCGATGCGATGCAAATCGTCCAGACAGACCCTAAACTGATCCCAATCATGGATTACGCCCGCCGAAAGTAATTTCGGCTCAACACTTTATTTTTTAAATTTTTTGACTTTAGCCTTCATTTGTCAGTGATAAGACTGCCTTTTGCTGTTCTGCTTGTGGCATACTGCACAACCCGCCAGCAACTGCCTAAGCAGCCCTAAACAGAAAAGCTGCCGCCCACAGACGCCACAGGTTGTTGTTGTGTAAAGGCTCCTTGCCACAGCAACAACTATACAAAAACAGGTTTCTAAAAAAATTAGTTATAGCAGTTTACTGCTTTGTGGTTTCTTTTGCCCAAGCTTCCTTGGCGGCTTTTGCTATGGCGTCGATGCTTGGTTGGAGATTCAAATCGTATAGTACGCCTTTAACAAGCTCGTTGTTTATGATCAATGCGATTTCGCCTGGCCGTAGCGGCTCGGGTCGTGTTGATTGGAAAACGCGAAGTACACGTAGGCACATTTTGACGAGTACATTGTTAAGTTCGTCTTGTAGCTGGGTTAATTCGTCTTTTGCTTGGCTCATTTTTTTGCTGTAAGCGTCTGAATCTCTTTCACCGGTAGGTTCCATGCTCATTTTAAATCAATCCTTTAGGGTGTCATGTAAATGGGGCATTATAGCTTTTACTGAAAAAGGGTTAAGAGAGGGATTCTTTGGGTTTACCCAGCTTCTTGTTGACGCATGCCTGGATAAAACCAAAGTATTCTGGTTCAGCCCTGCCGGGTCGACTCTTGAATTCGCCGTGGAACTGCGAGGCAAAATAAAAGTATTTATCCGCCAACTCAAGCGTCTCCATTCTTCTGCCGTCGCTGCTCTTGCCCGTGAAGACAAGACCATGGCTCTTGAAGCACTCGATGTAGTCGAGGTTAACTTCGAAGCGGTGGCGGTGGCGCTCAAAGATTTCTTCCTGTCCATAGAGCTTGTGGGCTAAGCTGCCCTTCTGAAGCACGATTTTGTGGGCGCCCAATCGCATGGTTGCACCCTTGATTTCTACGCCGCGTTGCTCAGGCATAAGGTCGATGACTGGATGGGGGGTTTCAGGGTTGATTTCGCTGCTGTTAGCATCCTTAAGTCCACAGACGTTGCGTGCAAACTCGATTACGGCAAGCTGGAAGCCATAGCATATGCCCAGGAAGGGTATGTCGTTTTCCCTTGCGTACTTTGCAGCCGCAATTTTGCCTTCTGTGCCGCGTGGACCAAACCCATAGGGCACAAAGACGCCGTCGTAGCCTGCGAGTTCCTTGATGCATTCGGGTTCACGCTCGAACTTTTCTGCCTCCAGATAACTAATGCAGACTTTGGCTTTGTTTTCGGCTCCGCCGTGGCGAAGCGCCTCAGTCATGCTGACGTAGCTGTCAGATAACCCCGCGTATTTACCGACCAGCGCGATTTTGACTTCATGCTCGGGGTGAATCATGCCTTCAACAAATGTTTGCCATGCACTGAAGTCTTTGCCCTCACATTTCAAGCCCAACCGTGTACAGATAAAGTCGCCCATGCCCTGCTTATCCAGAATCAGCGGCACCTGATAGACGGTTTCCGCATTATAGGAACAGAAAACCGCGCTTTCAGGGATAGTTCCGAACAATGCGATTTTGCGTAGCGCCTCCGCATCGATCATCTGGGGGCTACGGGCCACGATGGTATCAGGCTGGATACCGATGCGGCGCAGTTCGTTGACGCTGTGCTGAAGGGGCTTGGTCTTCATTTCGCCCGTCACATCCAATATGGGCACCAACGCAACGTGGACGTAGAGGGTGTTCTCGTAGCCTTCCTCCACGCGCATCTGGCGTATGGCCTCAAGGAAAGGCAAGCCTTCGATGTCGCCGACGGTGCCGCCGACCTCCGTGAGTACGATGTCTGCGTTTACGGCTTTGCCTGCGTTTCTGATGCGGTTCTTAATTTCGTTTGTTACATGCGGCACAATTTGGACGCAGCGGCCCAAAAAGTCGCCGTGGCGTTCCTTTTCGATGACGCTGCGGTAGATGGTGCCGGTGGTTAAGTTGTTAGTTTGCTTTAAACTCAAATCCAGGAAGCGTTCATACCAGCCTAGGTCTAGGTCGGTTTCGCCGCCGTCGTCGGTAACGAATACCTCGCCGTGCATGTAGGGGTTCATTGTGCCCGCGTCGATGTTGACGTAGGGGTCGATTTTTACGACGGTGGGTTTTAGGCCTCGTGCCTGAAGCATCTTGCCGATGGAGGAAGTTAAAATTCCCTTACCAACTGAACTCAACACTCCGCCTGTTACGAAAATGTACCTGACCATAGTTTTCCCCGTAATAACTTACTTCTTTCGTTCAAACTTAATATAACTCTTTTGTGCGCGTAGATGTAAAAACGTGCAAGGGCACATGGGAATTAACAGAAAATTGTGTAATTACGGCGAATGCGGTTGACTGTATCTGCGGCTGCGCCTCAGCCCAAGGAGCAGAACCCATATGCCGATAAGGATAAGGACAAGGGGCCAAAAATAGTTCCAGAACGCCCAGAAATTAGTTAAAGCAGCCAACCCGATGATGACTATGAATAAGCCTGCGATGAGTAAGCCGATTCCGCTACCCTGGTGGCGGCGTTCATCGCGGTAGTAGTGGCGGTATTCATAGCGGGTATAGGGTCTGCTGTCCATATTGAGGGGTGCTCCACAGTTTGAGCAGTGGATTGCGCCGTCGGGGTTTTGGGTGCCGCATCTGGTGCAGTAAACCATAGCAAATATTCCTCGACTACACGATTAGACACCGTAGGCTCATAAGATTTTTGGTGCTTCATGCTTAAGATTCAGGCAGCAAACCCCTTGAGGTCTGCATAAGAACTATTAACTACGTTTGTACTCTCTAAAAGATGGAGATTCACTTATGCCTCAAGCCTTTGTCCTCATCAACGTTGAATCCGGCATGGAAGAGGAAGTTATTACAAACCTTAAAAAAACCTCGGGAGTCGAGGAAGCCTACTATTCCTATGGCGTCTACGACATCATCACGAAGGTAAAAGCGGAATCCATGGAGAAGCTAAAAGACATGGTAACCCATGACATCCGAACCTTAAGCCATGTCCGCTCCACCCTCACCCTCATCATGATGGAAGAGTAAAGCCGCCCGCGGAGGCGTCAGTTTTATTAGCATAGACGCTTAAGAGACCCTATGCTTGGAAAGTTTACCTTGGCGGCTGCCCTGCTGATTCTGCTTGCAGGTTTGGCTTATTTTGCATCAGCTGACTTCTCTGTGGGTGTTAAAAGCGGCGACTGGATCGAGTATGCGGTTTCCTCTACGGGGTCGCCAACGCAGGGACATGATGTTACCTGGGCACGCATGGAGGTGCAGGAGGTATCCGGCGGCAACATCTCTGTCTCGATTACCTCCCGGTTCAGCGACGGCTCAAATGAAACCACCAACTACACCCTAAACCTGGCAACGGGGCATCTTATCGACGACTTCATCATCCCCGCCGGGCTCCAAGTCGGCGACAGCTTCCCCGACGAGAACCTCGGCACCGTAACCATCACCAGCGCCCAGACGCTTTCGTATGCAGGCGCAGAGCGCTCTGTTTTGTCTGCTTCAATAGGCAACAACACCTACATTTGGGATCAAGCCACGGGGGTAAGCTTAGAGGGCACCTCCGCAACCAGCGAGTACACCATCCACACGATAGCTCAATCCACCAACATGTGGTCGCCTGCTAAAGAGACTCTGGGCTTAGAGACCATTGTATGGGTTCTTGCTGTTGCCTCTGTTTTCACGGCAGTTTTGTTAGTTTTCACGGCATGGTACATCAAGCGGAAGGCTTCTCAGAGACGCCGCAGGTTATCTTAGGTCGATTCTGCTAAGCCTTTAAATGGTTAAGCACCGATGGTAATTAGAGCTTGAGATTCATGGATAAGGAAAAAAACCCTCGCAAAATCAACCCGATGTGGCTAGTGATGGCTGCGGGGCTAATTGCCCTTATCCTCTACGTGTTCTTCTACGTTGACCCCGCCCAAGTCGCCGATATCCTCTCTCAAACCAACCTCGCCATCTACTCCTGCGCCTTCGTAACCTACACTCTCTACACCCTCTGCTCAGCCCTGGTGTGGCGTGGCCTGCTCGGAGGATTAGCAGTGAAGATCAGCCGCCGCAAAGCCTTCCTCTTCACCTGGGTGGGATTATTCTTCGAAGCCACCGTGCCGCAGCTGGGCTGGTCAGCGGAAATCTCCAAAACCTACCTTTACTCCAAAGACAGCAAGGTTGAAGCAGGCAGCGTAGGCGCCTCGGTGGTTGGACAAAAAATCTTCACCATGACCCTAACCATCAGCGCGTTGACTGCTGGTTTGGCGTTGCTGCTGCTTCGCTATTCGCTGCCGCTTTCAACGGCGCTGCTTATCGGCGTGGTCCTGTTCCTCTCTATCCTTGCCTTGGCAGTCGTTTACTACATTAGCCTAAAGCCCAAAGCCACCAAAACCCTGCTGGGCTGGGCCGTTAAGGTCATAAGGTTATTCCGCAAAAACTGGAACCCTCAGGGCTTCACCGACAAAGCCGAGGGGCTGCTGGGGCAGTTCCACACGGGCATGGTGCAGCTTAGAACTAATCCCCGGGCGCTTGTTGCACCCATCGTTCTTTCGGTGCTGGGTTTTGTCTTTGAGGTGTCAGTTATGTTTCTTGCGTTTGCTGCGCTTGGGCAGCCTGTGCAGGCGGATGTTGTGCTGATTGTCTTTGCTTTGACTGGGACATTGCAGACGGTGGGCGCTACGTTTGTGGGGTTCCCCGAGTTAATCATGACGGTGACGCTTCAGGCGTTAAGCATTGCTCCTTCGGTGGCGTTGTCGGTTACGCTGCTGACGCGGGTGGTTACCCTCTGGTTTAGATTAGGCGTATCGTATGGCGCTTTGCAGTGGGCTGGAATAAAGATACTTAAGCAAAACAAGGATGCCTAACCTACAAAATCGCTTAACGCGCTGCAATTATCGCTACGGCACTCATTTAGGGCAGCGCTTGGCTGGTCGATAGGAATGTTTTAATGCAAACAGAACTAAAGTGTTACTTGAGGATAATTATGCCTACAGCGTTTGTATTGATTAACACCGAGATAGGCTCTGAATCTGATGTTTTAAAGGAACTTAAAAAGGTTGAAGGCGTCGAGGAAGCCTCAGCCGTTTACGGCGTCTACGACATTGTTGCCCGAGTTAAAGCCGACACGATGGATAAACTCAAAGAAATCGTAACTTGGCGTATCCGACGCCTCGACAAGGTTCGCTCGACGCTCACCATGATTGTCGTGGAAGAAAAACAGTAAAACTTCAACCCCTCATCTATCAGACCGCAAGAAATTGCTTTTCCAGGCGAGTTAGCGGTTGTGATTGTACAAGCACAGTCACATAGTTTTAAATTTTTTTAGAAAGAATAGTTTGCAGTGCGTCTGAGCTGGTGAAAATGTCAACAACTTTGCATAACCACGGATTGCAAATGGAAGCGGCATCGGCAAGAGGATGCATAATCTTTTTTAGCGGTTGGCTTATGAGGACTGGATACACCTTGAAGATTTTTGCGTTCTCCACGAGCAGCACAGAGCAACCAATCCTCTAAACCAACCCCCCCACCCAATGTATAGGAGAAAAAATATGCCAACAGCTTATGTCTTGTTGAATACGGAGATCGGAGCAGAAAACCAAGTGCTAAATGCTCTGAAAGGAATCGAGGGCGTCAAGGAAGCCCATAGCCTCTGGGGCGTATATGACATCATTGCACACGTCAACGCCGACAGCATGGATAAACTCAAGTTCATAATTAGCCACAAAATTTCGGATGTCGGCAAAATAAACTCTAAGTTAACCATGATTATCACCGAGCAGAAGCCCCATCCTACGCCAGAGCACATGGTTTTTGAGCCCGAAACGATGATGCAGACAGCCTAAACTTTTTTGGCTGAAAATATTTTTTACCTTCCACCCCTTTGTTTCAGTCGGAGACCTGCCCTTGACGACCCAGCGTACCATGCATATTGGCCTAGATGACACTGACTCAACCAAGGGAGGCTGCACAACCTACCTAACCGCTGTTCTCATTGAAAAGCTAAGGCGGTTTAATGTGTCTTTTTTGGATTATCCGCTGCTGATTCGCCTCAACCCCAACGTGCCTTGGAAAACCCGTGGCAACGGCGCGCTGTGCCTGCGATTAACATATCCTGAGGCGTTTGAAGAGCAAATCCGAGAAACCGCGCTGACGCTCTGGGAGGAGCACTCGGCGGTCAACGAAAAAGGCACCGACCCCGGCATAGTCTTCTTCAACGGAGCAGAAGTGCCCGAGGAATTAACAGAGTTCTCGAGGCGCGCCGAAACAACCATCGTTACCCTCAAAGAAGCCATGGAGCTCATCAAAAAGTTCGGCGCGGAGGCATCGGGCTTTAACAGTTGCCGAGGAATCGTCGGTGCCTTGGCGGCGGTGGGGGAAACCCTGCGCTGCGACCACACCTACGAGTTAATCGCCTACCGCAAACCCGAAAACCTCGGGGGCAAACGCCGGGTAGATGAGGCGTCGATTTTTGAGATGGACCGCCAAACCCAGCCCTTCACCTATAACAACGTTGACCACGAGAAAGGCAGAGTGATCATTACGCCCCGTGGACCCGACCCGATTCTCTTTGGCATCCGCGGGGAATCAGCAGGAATCGTTAAGCAAGCCTTCAGCATCGTTAAGCCCCTTGAGCCAGTGGAGCGCTGGGTGATATTCCGAAGCAACCAGGGCACCGACGCCCATCTACAGGGGGTTTTGCAGCTCAGCCAAATCCAGCCTTACAGCTCAATCGTCGTTAAAGGCGTGGTGTCTAAGCCTCCGCATATAGTTCCCCTGCGCCACGTCATCTTCTCTCTCAAGGATGCCTCAGCGGAGGTGGACTGCGCCGCCTACGAACCTACTGGTGATCTGCGCAAAATCGCGCGACAGCTTGAAGTCGGCGACGAAGTCGAAGTTGTAGGCGCCGCACATAAAGCCACACAGACTAAGCCATTGACGGTTAACCTCGAAAAAATCCGCATCCTCAATCTCACCCAAAAAACGCAGAGCCAAAATCCCATCTGCCCCAACTGTGGCAAACGCCTCAAATCCATGGGTAAAAATCAGGGGCTGCGCTGTGAACACTGCGGCAACAGGTACCCTGAATTGAAAAAGAGCCAATCCGCCATACCCCGTGCACTCAAGGAGGGGTTGTATGTGACTTCGACTCGGAGTCAGCGTCACTTAACTAAGCCGCTGAGGCGCTATGGGCAAGAAAAAACCTGCGGTTTTGACGTGCGGTTTATTGAAGATTGGTATTTCCCATAAATATGTGGTAACGATAATCAACAGTCGCTTTCTTGGATGCACTAGAGGTGAGCGATGCTTATTAGGTGGTTAGAAGAGGTGTTGGAAATAATTATCGCATAAAGATGGAGCAGACGCAAGTATGGCTGAAGTTAAACCAGCGCAGATAAAAATAGGGGAACTAAGCGACGTTAAATGTCCGCTTTGCGGCCGGTTTTTTCCAGAAAATCAGCTTGAAATCCCAGGCGAGGTTCCTGCTATGTGTGTTCGCTGCGTGATTGATGCGCCGGTAATGCGTCAGATCGCCAGCGACGTAAACAACAGTGCCCTGCTTGATGACTTGATTGCAAACTGGGATGATGCCTACAAAAAAGCGCTACACCGCAAACTCGACGGCAAGGGCTGCGAACCCCAACCTTAGTGCCTCTTTTCCCCCAAAATATTTTGGGCGTTTACAAGTAAAGCCAAATATCCCAACAAACAGGCGTTTGCTTCGGCAACCTGCATCCGAAGGAAACAGGCGCTTGGGGTGCCCTGTTCGCTTAAGAGGGTTGTATGTGACTTTGACTCATACCCAACGTGACTATAAGCAACTGGCGCGATATGGACATACTAAGTTCTGCATTAGATATCGTCTAATCGGCGCTTGGCATTCATTTGCTTTGCAGCACACCTCGTCCATAGAAGTCGGGCGAGCAGGGGGGCGAATCAAACGATGCCCCGTTTGCTGTAGTTAGGGTTAAAACGTAAGTGCCGCCCAAGCTAAACGAAACTGCGTTTTGGTTAAATACGATTTTTATGGCTGTACCGTTCGCTGGCAGGATATGTTGCACTGTATTGTCGGTTGCCATGATGTTTCCTTGATCATCCTTTAGGGCCAGCTTAGTTACAAGGATTTCTTGTCCAGATTGAGAATAAGCCTTCACCGATAATGCCGTGCTATTGTCTATGCCTACGGATTGAAAGGCAATTTTTTCAACTGGAACGGCTGTTGGCGTAGGTTCAGCGGTGGGCGGGGGAGTTACTGTAGCGGTGGGGGTTGGTGTAGCTTTCTTGGAATTATCGTTGAATTGTGAAGCGCCAACCGCGATTATCACTACTGCCGCTATGAGAAAGATAGCAAGTGCAATTAGGGCTTGGTGTCTCATGGCTGATCAAGCCATGTTAACTATGTATCTAGTATATTAAACTAGTCAGTAGAACAATAGATCGTGTGGCAATTACAAGGGCATACTGTGTAAAAGATTCATTTGCCTGAATTTTTTTTAGCCCTTGCATAAACTTAAGGGTGCCCTCATAGGCTGACGCTTTGTCGCCAAGAGCTGTTTCCCCCAATTAACCCGGAAAGCCATTGAAATGCTTTAAATCCATGAGAACCATAACCCCTCTACAACACAAAACTTACACTTCACCGAGGCAACATCGATGGTTGAAAAAAGTTTCCCCAAAGAAGCTTACGAGTTACCATTCTTTAAACAAGAAGGCTTTATCCGAAAGCATTGCCCACGCTGCGGCGAATACTTCTGGACGCAGAACGCAGACCAGGAAACCTGCGGCGAATCCGGCAGCGACGAATGCGGATGCTACAGTTTCCTTGGCAACCCCGCGACGAAAAAGAAGTTCACGCTTCCCCAGATGCGCGAGGCGTTTCTGAGCTTCTTTGAGAAAAACGGGCACACACGCATCAAGCCCTACCCCGTGGTGGCACGCTGGCGCAAAGACATCTACCTTACCCACGCCAGCATCATCGACTTCCAGCCCTACGTCACCGAGGGCATCGCGCCGCCCCCAGCAAATCCCCTGGTGATTTCTCAACCATCAATCCGATTAACCGACATCTCCAACACTGGACCCACATTTGGGCGGCACCTAACCATCTTTGAAATGGGCGGCGCCCACGCCTTCAACTACCCCGACAAGGAAGTCTACTGGAAAGACGACACCGTCCGCTTCCACCAGCGCTTCTGCACCGAAGTTTTGGGCATCCCCTCCGAGGAAGTCATCTACAAGGAGGGGGTTTGGGTCGGCGGCGGCAACGCGGGGCCCGACGTGGAATGTATCGTGCGGGGCTTAGAGGTGGGGACGCTTGTGTTTATGCAGTACAAGGTAGTGGGCGACGAATTCGTCGAGTTGCCTATACGCACGGTGGACACGGGCTATGGCATCGACCGCTTCACCTGGATAAGCCAGGGTGTACCGAGCCTTTTCCAGGCAATCTATGGGGATCTGCTCGACAAAGTCCTCTCTATGGCAGGCATCACCAACGTAGACAACGATTTCCTCGCAAAAGTCGCCAAATACTCCGGCTTAGTCAGCGTGGATAAACGCGCTAACCGCATGGTCGCCCGCAAACGCGTCTCGGAGCTAACAGGCATCGATTTGGCTACGCTAGAAAAAGTGCTTGTGCCCATCGAGAACGCCTGGGCAGTCACCGACCACACCAAAACCCTCAGCTTCATGCTATCCGAGGGCGTGGTGCCATCCAACATCCAGGAAGGCTACCTGGCAAGGCTGCTGTTCCGCCGCGTCTACCGCCTCATGCGCACCCTCAACATGCAGCCCGATCAACTCTACAGCATCATCGATATGCAGGCTGATTATTGGGCACAAGATTTCCCCCACATCAAAGAGATGCAGAAGGAAATCGTGGAGATGCTTAAGGTGGAGGAAGAAAAATTCAAAGACACGCTCCAACGCGGCGAAGGCATCGTTAAACGCGTCGCTACGGACCTCAAATCCAAGGGCTCCACTAAGCTTCCGCAGGATAAACTCGCTGAACTATACGATTCACAGGGGCTGCCGCCTGAAATCGTTAAGCAAGCCGCCGAAAACGAAGGCGTCGAAGTTGAGGTTCCCGAAAACTTCTATGCTTTGGTGGCCAATCGCCATATGGCGGCTTCAAAGCCCGTGGAAGAGGAAGAAGCCCAAGCGGAAGAAACACTTGAGAAAGCCGCTGAGGCGCTTCCCGCAACCGAGCAAATCTACTACCGAGACGTTTACATGCGGGAATTCGACGCTAAAGTGCAAAAAATCATCGGCGGCGTCTACGTGGTTCTGCAGGGCACCTGCTTTTATCCGGAAGGCGGCGGGCAACCCAGCGACCAAGGCGCATTAATCGCCGACGGCGTCAAATACGACGTGTTGGATGTGCAGAAAATCGGCAAAGTCATCGTACACAAACTTGGCACCCCCGCCCTCTTCGCGGAAGACGCTACCGTCCATGGCTGCCTAGACTGGGAACGCCGCTACCAACTCATGAAGAGCCACACCGTCACGCACCTCATAAACGGCGCTGCGCGGCGGGCACTAGGCGAGCACGTGTGGCAATCGGGCACCCAGAAGGGCCTGGAAACCTCACGCATCGACATCAGCCACTACCGACGCCTCAGCCAAGAGGAAATCCACAAAATCGAAACCCTCGCCAACCAAGCCATCCAAGCCAACATGAAAGTCCAAACCACCTGGTACCCCCGCAACGAAGCCGAATCACTCTATGGCTTCCGACTCTACCAGGGCGGCGCTGTACCCGGCAAGGACATCCGCGTCGTCAAAACCGGCGATTGGGATGTGGAAGCCTGCGCGGGCACCCATCTGGGCAGCACCGGCGAGGTGGGCTTTGTCAAAATCGTCTACAACGAGCGCGTGCAGGATGGCGTGGAGCGGCTGGGTTATGCTGTGGGGCTTAAGGCGCTTAAGGCTGTGCAGGAACAGGAAAGCCTGCTTGGGCGCGTTTCAGAGGCCCTTAACTCGCCGATTGATAAGCTTGATAAAACCGCTGAGAAAGTCGTTAAGGAACTCAGGGAAGTGCAGGTGGAGAAGCGCCGCTTAATAAAGGAACTCGCCGAGAAAGAAAGCGCGTCGGGCCAAACACAAACCGGCGAGGCAGAAGACATCGGAGGCGTCGCCCTCGTTAAACGTGACTTCGGCGAAGTCATCGACGTCAACCGCATGGTCCAAACCGCCCAAGAAGTCATCAAACGCAACCCCGCCGCCGTCACCGTCTACTTTGGCTGCGACGGCAAAAGCTGCCGCCTCCTGCTCATGGCAGGCGACGCTGCAGTGGCCAAGGGCATCAACTGCGGCGCAGTCATAAAAGATGCTGCTCCCGTTATGGGCGGCGGAGGCGGCGGACGCGCCAACTTCGCGCAGGGCGGCGGCACCCAATGCGGCAAACTCGTCGATGCCGTGGCGGCGGCGCAGACTGCGGTAAGAAAGCAGCTTGAAAAATAGCGCGTTTTCCCCCTTTCTTTTTGGTTACACTTTTATAGTCAGCCACCTAAGCGTATCTGGGTACGCTCATGGATGCCTTCAAAGTAGTCGTCATCGTAACCTTGGTTGTGGCAGTCGCAGCCGTGGGCTTCATAGCGGCTGTAACATACGATGTCATCGACGGCGCAAAAATTCCCAGCCAGGAATACGGCACCGTAGTCTCCAAAGCAGCGGTAACAAACCAAAAAGCCGCCGATTACGCGGTTACCTTAGTTGACGGCAGAGTATTCTACATCCAAACCCAAGATAACTCCACCCTCTATGGCAGCCTCAAAGAAAACGTAAGCTACGTGTTTAACTGCCGTATAGACTACACAAACCAAATGACCCTGATTTTAAGCGCAACCCAACAGAACAGAACCGCAACATAAAAAGAAAGAAAGGGAAAGATTGCTTATTTGACCTTGTAGTCCTCTGAATCAACCACTTCGGGTCCGCCTGGAGCTCCACCGCCGGTTGGTCCCTCGGGGCCTGCACCTGCGCCGGGCTGTGGACCAGCTTGGCCTTGGGCTTGCTGCTGCTTTGCGGCTTCCGCGGCGGCTTGCTGGTAAACTTTGGTTCCGACTTCCTGAAGCACCTTCTGTAGTGCGTCGGATTTGGCTTTAACCGCTGCCATGTCGTTGCTGGCGAGTGCGTTTTTGAGTTCGGTGACGGCTGCGTCGATTTTGCCTGCTTCTTCTGGGCTGATTTTTCCTGTGAGGTCCTGTTTTGTGCGTTCCGCCGTGTAAACGAGGCTGTCGGCTGTGTTGCGGGTTTCGGCTTCTTCCTTCTTTTTGCGGTCTTGCTCTGCGAATTGGTCGGCTTCTCGGATGAGACGGTCTTTTTCTTCTTTGCTGAGTTTGGTTGAGGCTGAGATGGTGATTTTTGCCTGTTTGCCTGTGCCGCGGTCCTGTGCAGTTACGTTGAGGATGCCGTTAGCGTCGATGTCGAAGGTCACCTCGATCTGTGGCACCCCGCGTGGCGCAGGCGGCAGATCAACGAGGTTGAATTGGCCCAGCGATACGTTGTCGGATGACATGGCGCGTTCGCCCTGCAGCACATGGATGGTGACTGCGGTCTGGAAGTCCCCTGCGGTGCTAAAGACCTGGCTGCGTTTGGTGGGTATGGTTGTGTTTTTGTCGATGACTCGGGTCATGACTCCGCCCAATGTTTCAACGCCTAAGCTGAGTGGGGTGACGTCGAGGAGCAGGAGGTCTTTGACTTCGCCTGTGATGACGCCTGCCTGGATGGCTGCGCCGATGGCGACACATTCCATGGGGTCTAATCCACGTTCAGGGGATTTGCCGAGGATCTGCTCGACGAAGCGCTGCACCAGGGGCATTCTGGTCATGCCGCCGATGAGGATAATTTTGTCAACTTGCTGGGGTGTGAGTTTTGCGTCTTCAAGCGCCTTTAGCAGGGTGGGCCTTGTGCGTTCTACAATGGGCTGTGCGAGGGATTCAAGCTTTGTTCGTGTTAAGGTGAGATGCAGGTGTTTGGGTCCGGAGGCATCTGCGGTGAGGAAGGGCAAATCGATGTCGGTGCTCATCAAAGTTGAGAGCTCAATTTTGGCTTTCTCCGCAGCATCCTTTAACCGAGACATTGCCATGCGGTCGCCGCTGACATCCACGCCCGTTTGCCTCTTGAACTCGTCAATGATGTATGCCATGACCGCTTTGTCCACGTCGGTTCCGCCCAGCTGGGTGTCGCCGCTTGTACTGAGTACCTGGAATACGCCTTTGCCGAAATCCATCAAGGTTACATCGTGGGTTCCGCCGCCGAAGCTGAACACAAGAATCTTCATTTCATGCTCAAGCTTATCGATGCCATATGCCAGGCACGCAGCGGTGGGTTCGTTGATGATACGCATAACCTGGAAGCCCGCGATTTCGCCTGCGTCCTTGGTGGCTTGGCGTTGGTTGTCGTCAAAGTGCGCTGGAACGGTGATGACAGCTTGGTTTATGGTTCCGCCCAGATAGGTCTCGGCGTCTTTTTTGATTTTCTGCAGTACGAACGCGCTGATTTGCTGGGGAGTGTATTCTTTGCCGTAGATTTGGGCTTTGTAGTTGCTTCCCATTTTGCGTTTGATTTCAAAGACGGTTCCTTCAGGGTTGGTGGTGGCTTGGCGCTTGGCGGGTTCTCCGACCAGTAGCTGCCCGTCTTTGGTGAAGGCTACAACTGACGGGAACATTTTGCCCGCCATCGTGGGTCCTTCTGCGCTGGGGATAACTGTTGAGTGTCCCCCCTCGTAGATGGCTGCTGCTGAATTGGTGGTTCCTAGGTCTATTCCTAAGACTTTCTGGTTTGGTTTTTGAGTACTCACTTATTTTTTCCTCCAATAATTTTTTGTTACTTTGAAGTTGGGTTAGCTACTCTAACAATGCTGGCCCGCAGAACCTTATCCTTCATCATGTACCCCTTACGGATTTCCTCCACCACCGTGCAAACCTTCACGTCGTCGCGGTCCTCAGCGGCGATCGCGTGTTCACATGCCGGGTCAAAGGTTTTTCCTTGGCTGCATTCGATGGGTGTGACGCCTTCCTGTTCAAGCACTTTTCGGAGCTTCTTTAGGGTCATCTCGACGCCTTCAACGAGCGTTTTCTGGGAGGTCTCTGAGGCGTTAGCTACTTTAACAGCTAATTCGAGTTCATCGACCACATCGAGCAGTTGTGTGATGATGCGTTCGTTGCAGTAGCTTTTGGTCTGGGCGAGTTCTCGGTCGAAGCGTTTTTTCACGTTTTCGAAATCTGCCTGAAGATACTTGAGCCTTGTAAGGTAATCTTCGGAGCGTTTCTTTTCGGATTCAAGAAGCTTCTCAAAATCGATGGGCTGTGATTCCTTCTCGTCAACCATGCATATTCCTCTAGTCTAGGTTTTATGTGACGTATTTCTGCATTTTTGTGTGCGCTGCGTCGACATCTTGGGTTGGTAGCTCGGGGGGCTGCTCCTGCGTGGCTTGGCTGTTTGGGAGTAGTTTGGCTTGTTCGATAAGTTTGCGGAAGATGATTTCGGTGACTTGGTCTCCTACGGCGTCCTCTTTGAGTTCGTTGTTGAAGGCGTATTTTTTGAAGGCTTCGACGACTTCGTTTTTGTCGATGACGACTTTGGGGTTGTCTATGTCGGTCCATGCGGAGGTCATGAGTTTGTGGCCGAGTTCGATGAGTATGTTGACCATGGATGTGTAGTCTATGTCGAGTGGGGTGTCGCCTGTTAGGAATCGTCCTTTTGTGAGGAGGATTTTTTTGTCGTTTTCAGGGGTTATGGTTAAGCTTCTGCGCATTTATTCACCAGCACAAAGCGGATATTTCACCGCTTCACCTAAAGCACACCTGTGCATGCTCGCTTATAACTTTTCCCCCAAAACAAACCAAAAAAACCATCCCAACCCAAAAACCCCGCAAAAAAAGCTGCTACTGGCTGCGCATACGTTTCCGTATGCCGCCTATATAAAAGGGGCCTATAGAAAAAAATCACAACACAGAACAGCCAATAAAAAAGAAAAGGGTTGATTTAAGGCTAATAGTTTTCAGCCCAAACTTCAAAGTACGCTTTGGGGTGAGCGCACACTGGGCATTTATCCGGAACCGCAGAACCCTCAAACACGTAGCCGCAGTTTCTGCATTTCCACTTAACTGGCGCATCCTTCTTGAAAACCTTCCCCGCTTTGACGTTCTCGAGCAGCTTGCTGTATCGGCGTTCATGGTACGCTTCAACCTTAGCAATCATCCTAAACGTGGTAGCCACATCCATAAAGCCCTCCTGCTCTGCAACATCGCCAAAATTCGGGTAAAGCGTGCCCCACTCAAACTTTTCGCCCTCCGCAGCAGCCTTCAAATTATCCGCTGTAGATGCGATAACGCCTGCTGGGTAGGCAGCTGTGATTTCCACCATGCCGCCTTTAAGGTGCTTAAAGAAGAGTTCCGCATGCTCCTTCTCGTTAGCTGCGGTTTCCTCGAAAATCGCGGCTATCTGCTCATAGCCCTCTTTTTTGGCTACACTGGTAAAGAAGGTGTATCGGTTGCGTGCCTGTGATTCGCCCGCAAACGCTGCTAGTAGGTTCTTTTCGGTTTTGCTTCCAACAAAATCCATACTGTTCGACTCCTGCAATGGTTTTATTTAAAACAGAAATAAAAGCGTATCCCGCCTACGTGGCGCTGTGAATGTATAGGCTTTTATTTTCCCATCGCTCTTTATGTGTTGCCGGATGATGAGAAGGCATTAAATTGACTTAACGGGATGACAACTCAGAGTTACTCAGACGGCACATATTTTCTCCCCCATAGGCTCCATTGATAAAAAGACAAACGTTCAATCGATAGCAATTTTTAAAAGCCCTCCGAACAATTCATATTCTCTACTACAGGAAGCGAAAGGTTGGAAACAGTAACCGGCAAAAAAATCGTCCTCACCGCATCAGCCACAGAGATGAGTGATTTCCTCAACAACCCCTTCATCGCCTTCGTCGGCGGATTCGGCAAAGGCCCCATCCCACTCTCCTATGTGCGCAAAACCCTCTATCCGCACCGCCCCAAAAGACCCGATGGACAAGCAAGCTATGCGCCATACGGACTAAGAAAAGTAGAATCAATACTTTTGGAAGGTGGATTTTCCAGAGACGACATTGCCGTTTCGAACCCTGAAGATCTATACTTATTCGTGGGTCCCCAAACCAAAGTTGTGGGCATCTCAAGCATGGACCCCACCGGCATGGGATACGTCAGCAAAACCTACAGCTCCATCGTCGGTGGCGGCGAACCCATGAACCGCATCGAATTCCGCAAACTCGTCATGCATCCAGCCATCAAAAAATACAAAGGCAGCCTTAAAGTCATCGTTGGCGGCTACGGCTCATGGCAGCTTGAACGCCAAAAGGTTTCCGAGAGCTATGGCGTTGACTGTGTTTTGATGGGTGGCAGACCTGGTCCAATCGTGGATATCTTCAAGAAAGCCGTCAGCGGCGAACCGCTTCCCCGCATCGCCAAAGCAGACGAATTCATCGGTAACTGGAACTACAACCAGGAAATGCCCATCACCCAAAACGTCGCGATTCACGGCGCCGTGGAAATCAGCAAGGGCTGCGGCAGAAACTGCGCGTTCTGCACACCGACTATGCAGCATAAAATCGATGTGCCCCTCGAAAAAATTATGAAGGAAGTGGCATTGAGCACCGCTCAGGGCAGTGACCACATAACGCTGATCACTGAGGATCTGTTTATCTATGGTTCTAAAGACTCCAAGTTTGTGCCTAACCGCGAAGCCGTGGTGAAGCTCTGCAAATCCGTGGCTGATTACCCCGGTGTTAAAAGCATCCAAGCCGCCCATATGTCGCTGGCTCCAGTTTGGCATGACCCCAAGATGGTTCAGCAACTCGCCGAGGTTCTCATCGAGAAATCCTGGTACTCATTTGGCAAGAAACCCATCATAACCGCTGAAACCGGCGTTGAAACCGGCAGTCCACGCCTCATGAAGAAGTACATGGCTGGCAAGATGCTTCCGTTCCAGCCTGAGCAGTGGCAGGACGTAGTCACCAACGCCTTTGGCATTCTCAACGATAACGACTGGTACCCGCTGGCAACACTCATTATCGGGTTGCCTGACGAGAAAGAGGAAGATATGCTTCAAACCCTCGAGTTGATGGATAAACTCAAGGGCTACAACGCATTTTATGTGCCGCTGTTCTTTGTGCCGCTGGAAAACTGCGTTCTGATGAATAAGAAGGGCGCAGAGATGGATTCTCTTTCCAAGGCACGCTGGGACTTCTTTATCAAATGCTGGGAATACAACATCAAAATCTGGAAGCCGACCTTCCTGGAAAATCGCCTGCCAAACCCAATGGTGTATAAGACCTTTGACAAATTCCTCATACCCTACTTCGGCAAAATCCTAGGCACATACTATGGCTTAACACGGGGCAGCAGCGGCGAACAATTCAAGCAGGCAGTTTACCAACTCAGCTTACCCCTACCTGACAACGGCAGAAAAGTGAAAGGGAAAGCTAAAGCAGAGGCTTAAGCAGACTCTTGCTCTGCTATCTCTTCACTGTTTTCTATTTCTAAACTTTCAGGTTCCGCCTCCGCAAGAGCGGTTTCCGGCGGGAGTGGACTGGTTTCTTGGGGTGGCTTGATGATTTTTCTTGCATGCGTTATGTAGCCTGTGTGCCCAGTCATCATGGTGTTGGGGCGGGTTTTGCCGCGTTCCACCTGCATGGTGCGCATGAGGCACTCGACGGTTTCGATGAAGACAAAGCCGCATTCACGCATAGCCTCAGTGGTGCGGACAACCTGGTCGATGGTGGGGCTAAACGAAACCAAAATGCCTGAAGGCTTAAGCGCCACGTAAGCATGGGGCACCACCAGCCAGGGAACCGCCAAATCCAAAATCACCGCGTCCAAGTCACGTTCCTCAATGCCCAAGGTGACATCGCCGCTTTTCATTTCGACGTTGCCGCTGAGTTTGGCCCGCGCAATATTTTTGGCGGCGTTTTTCTGGAATTCTGGGCGCAGCTCATAGGTGTAAACTTTGCCTGTTGGCCCCACGTAGTGGGCAAGTGCAGTGGTGAGGGCTCCGGTGCCTGTACCGGATTCGAAGACCCGGCTTCCGGGTCCTATTCCGCTGAACATAACGATTAGTGAGGCGTCTTTGGGGTAGATGATTTGGGTGTTGCGTCCAGACTTCATGATGTAGTCGGTTAAGGCGGGTTTTAGGGTTGCAAACGTTACGCCTAGGCTGCTTTTGATGGGTTCCCCGTAGGGTTTACCTCTGAGTTCGTCGAGGCGCAAATAGCCCTTGTGGGTGTGGAAGGTTTGTCCAGCTTGCACCTTTATCATGTATGTTCTGCGGGCGTCTAGGTATATGAGCACGTAGTCGCCGTCGCTGATGAGTTCTTGAGCCAACTTTAATCCTCGAGATGTGAAATACCGATTGCCCCATTTAAGCTTTGAAGTCGCAGCAGCGGTTTTCGTCTGATCGTTTTTCTCACAAACAATTGTGGATTATGCGGAATCTGTTTTTGTATAGTTGTTGTTGTGGGGACCCCTCTTTACACAACAACAACCTAAGGCTTATGCAAAACAATGCTTTTTGGCGTCAGGCATTTTGGCATACTGCAGGCTGGTTGTGGAGCCCGCCACAAGCAGAAAGCCCTTATCGCTTTCCTTTTTGGAGGCTGGATGATGGGTTGAATAAGTTGGGGGAAAGCCTGAAGTCAAACCTTGTCCTGAATCATGGGCTAACTTCTAGTTGTTCAACCAGTTTCTTAAATTGTTCTTTCTCTTGCCTAGCTAAGAACATACTTAAACTTGTACAAACACCGAATACTGTGACGCCTACCGCAAGAATACTGTAAGAGAAATAAGCCGCCGCAAAAAGATAGCTGCTGAGAGCAAGGGAAAGCCCGCCGACAAGACAGGTAACAAAGATAATTAGGGGACCACGATTTATTGATCGACTTATTTCATCTAATTGCCTTTTAAATTGAGGCAATTTTGTTTTTTCAGACATTTGACCACCAGAAATTTATTAAATATTACCCTTATTTATCTGTATCTTGAATCAAAAACTTCCCCGATAACTAAACAAGGCGCTCATTCCCTAAGCAGTTCCACGGAGAAAGATTATTTCTGATTTTTACAAAATTTTCAGTGGCGCCATTTTGCTATTGTGTTTTTGGTTTAAATGATTGAAGGTTTGATGTTCCCCTTTTTTGTGTCATAACTGTTTATGCAGTGTAAGTGTTATGTTGCAATACAAAGCGCATATCTCTGAAACGCTAAACCTATATAGGAAAGGCGCATAGAAAACAGGTGCAAACGCGTGGGCCGGTCGTCTAGCCTGGTTAGGACATCTGCTTGACGTGCAGAAGGTCGCCGGTCCGAATCCGGTCCGGCCCACCACTTGATCTTAACACTTTCTGAAAAACTATTATTTTGTTGTAATATTGGTGTATTTCCGTTGATTAGTTGTTTTAAGTGGTTTTCAAACGTTTTACTTAAATTGAAACCTAGTTCTTTCGACTTTTCGACCAATTCCTTGTCTAAGTATAATACCACATTCCCTTTGGTTGGCATTTGCATTCGCATCCAAGGGCATGCGAAGGGAGTTCTCTGTTTTATGTTTGGTCTTTTATGGGTTAATATTTAATTTATTCATGCTTTAGTTTTGCCCAAGCAGCTCTAATGTTTAATGCATATATTACCCAACCCTTCCCTTCAAAACCTAACATGAAAACGGTAGGTCGTCGGATTCCTATCAATTCGCCCTTTGTGATCTCTTCATAACATACCTTAGGTATGCTCACAGTATACTCATCAAGAAATTTGAGAGGGTGATCAACTCGTTCATATGATAACTTCCATGAGTCATCATCCAATGAAAAATCGATGTCTAAATCAGTCTTTTTCAGAATAAGTGCTTTAAAAACATCCCATTCCCTCCGCTGGTCATAACCAGTTCTTCCTATACCCGCAATAACGCCCTTTTTCAGTTCTATTTCAGCACTACTTTCCCATTTACTATACACATATTGTTTGAGAACATAACTAGACGCTTTCTGATTATCTACGGATAGCTTATCAAGGGCATTGTTAAATTTATTAATCCAGTTCCAGTCAAGCGGGACACTGCTGAGGTAAAAGTCTAAAAAGTTGTAAGTAAAGGCACCACCTCTGATATCGCTCCCGATTACGATAAAAAAGGTATGGTTGTTATCTTCTCCGAAAATTCCTTGCAAAACGATAGAAACAACTGCTCGAATATCTTCATAGCGTTTTTCAAGAACTGTTATCAGATTTTCTGATCCTGATCCATATGTTACCTCACCTTCAACGGTGATTGACCAAGGAAATAATTTTGAAGCTGGCGAGAAATCAGTATAAGCATCTGTCGTCCAAAGACGCTCTATCTCACGTAAAAAATCTTTGAAAGAGTTAAAATCAGCCGATTGTGCCTCAGAGGTCAAGTGAATAGCTGATTTAGTATCCCCAAATTCAGCTGGTGAATTATAACTGAATGTTGGAAGCAGTAGGATGCTATCTCCATGTGAGATCTCTTTAGAAGCCTTACAAACACGAAATCTCTCCTTTTTCGAAGGAAATACCGTTATATCATGTTCAAAGAATTCATGGAGAGAACTACCCTTTTCTTCTTTACTACTCGTTAAATATTCTTTTAGTTTTTTTAAGAAATCAACTGCCTCATGAATTAAGCAACTACCAGCTTGTATCCAGTCCTGATTTCCAGCAGGATACCTTTTTTTAATTAAAAATTCGTAGATATCGCCAATCTTAGAAAATTTTCTCTTTACTTCAGAGGCTGTCCCTTGTTCACGATCATGCTCAAAATGATTTCGTAATTCCTTAATTTTTGATAATAACGTTTGGTCAATGTCTTGAGGTATACGTTTTGAATAACCTGAGGCTTCAACTAATATGATGAATAAATTCTTCACCAGATCTTCAAAGCCTTCTTTATCACATGGTATGTCTATTTCACTAAGCGCATAGGAGCTTTTGTTTGTGGTTTTGAAAACCTGTTCTTTGCCAGAATTTTGCGCTATCTCGGCGGATTCACAATAAAGCTGAATTAGCGTTCTTACGTCTAAAGCCTTAGGCATAACTATCAGGTACCGTTTAAAGACTAACTCGTTTGAAAGGCTATTTTAGTTTTCAGGTTTAGTTTCTCCAAACGTTAACTTTTTGGGTTTTCTTATATTTTCTTTATAAAAAACACAGAAAATGATAACTTTTAATTTCTAAATTCTAATCCTCTAAGAGAACAAGCAAGTTCTAAGAATACATACAGGTTAGGAAATATAAAATAGAAAAAATAAGTTTAGCTAAGCATTTTTTAAAAGGCTTGTTTTATCAAAAGTCTTTAATATGAATACGGTTGATTCAAATCTAACTTGTCTATCAGGTGTGCGTATGATTGATATTGACGACGTCTTAGCAAAATATTCAAAAGTCGAGCAACGCGAGTATCAAATTGCCTGCATTAAGGACATTGTCAAAGCTTTTAATGATAAATCCGATATTCTGATTGATTTGCCAACTGGCGCTGGAAAAACTATGGTTTTTAGCCCTATTGCTGCCAATGCAAGCGAAAAACAATTAAGAACACTTGTGCTGACAGCTACAAAACAAGCGCAGCGACGAGTCGGCAACGAAATCGACAAATTCTTACTTCAAGGTAAAGCAGCCCTTGTATTTGGCATGCAAGAATATGATTGCCCTCTATTAAAAAGAAGAGCGGAACCTTTGCATTGCAGAGAGCAAAAGGAGCAATGCAGAAAGCTAAAGATTGAATGCGATGTAATAAAATCGGATAAAGAGTATAATGAACGAAGTCTTGTTGTAAGCAATTTCTCAAAATTTCTGCTCGCAAGAATGGAGACACCGTACGACATCATTATTTTGGATGATTCTCACAGCTTTGAAAATAGCAAAGAACAGGCATATCACCTTTCAATTCAGGGAGGACCTGCAAAAAACCTTTATGAGGCAAAAATTGGCGCACCCAAGCTTCAGGATTTTCTTACAGATTTTATGAGTATATATAGCCAAGTCTTTTCGCGCTGCATAAATCCGGGCGATTCTGATGGACCTATTAGCCAAGAATACATTTCACAATTAAGCGCTTTGACTACAACTTACGATATGAAAGAACTAGAGCAAGAAATAGCAAAATTGCAATACACCAGAGAAGGAGACATTTATTGGAACATTTATTATTTTGTCACAAGGTGCTCAAAATCAAGTGAGTACCAATTCTTCGTGAGAGTTGACTGGTATGATAAAGAAGATTTCGATTCAAGTGAATTAATTTCCATAAAAGAGGATATCGGTTTTCTTATTAACAAACGCTTTGGCAATAGCTCAATTGCCTATGCAACTGCAACACCGGGTGACGCCATTAAGCATGCTAGCACATGTTCATTGAGGGATTACCGTGAAGGAGATTTACGAATAACTCCCTCAAGACAAGTGGTTTATCCCGAAATTGAAAATTGGTTTGAAAAGTTACGTATCTTAGTGGTCACAGATATAGGCGATACAAGAGAAACAGACTCTTTTAACCAAGCTATCGGTCTAACGACAGATATACTTACCAACAGGTCGGAGCGAGCATTAGTTCTATTCAAGAATTATAGAGACCAAAAGAAAGCCAATGATAAACTGGCAAAGATTTTTGCTCAAAATAAGTTGTTTTTCATTGATTCTTCAATTCAAGAATCTGATTTCGTTGAGGATTTAGCAAGTAGGAGTCAAATTTCACTTGCCTCTGCCTCTTCAACACTATGGGAAGGAATCAACATCAAAGACCTTAGAATAGCGGTAGTGGTGACTGCACCTTTCATTAGACCGCCTATTGGAAAAAAGAGCACACATCCGGATGAGCGACGAATGCTAATCAGATTACAGCAGGGTATCGGTAGAATTATCAGACACCCCTCTGATTTTGGGATAGCAGTACTTATGGATAATAGATTTGATAAGTATGTGAGAAGACGAGCTTTCGATAAAAGAATGTTCAAGCAAGTTCAATTTGTTCAAAGCAAAGACGTTTTAGGCATTATCAACGAAACTCTAACAAAGGGTGAGCATTAAATGTATCATGCAAACGGTTTCGAACTTACAAAAGCAAATGATTTGCCAGTTTATACTTATGGGGCTGTAATAAAACCCGAACCTGTAAATCATCCTCAATTTTATCAAATTCTCGGAATATTAGCAAAAAGATTGATGTATGAACAAAGAATACCCATAGTTTCTATCGAGGGACTTATTGAAGCTCTGCCAACGCCGATTTCAGGACCAATGGAGCATTCTGTCTCTCTTCCAGAAGTTGGAAACTTTATAGTGTCCCTAAAACTGCTTAACCAATCAAAAATTGGTCTATCCGATTTTGAAAATTACAGCCATTTAGTTAACCGTTTAGCTGACGTTGCCTTAACTATTTACTCAAAAGAATACTATAAATTTCATCCTAAAGCCCCAAACATCCTTAGAGATGAACCCTATTTTGATAAAGGTTTGATTGAAAAAACTGGAATTCTGGATTCCAAGAGCTATTACAGAGGCTTAATGAATCTTAATGGTAAAATAGTCTTTGTTCTGAACAGAGAGACACAGTTAAGGTCTAACAAGAATCTGCTTATCGAGTTAAAGAGCATTAAGAAAACATTTGAAGAAAAAAACGAAACAGAGATAGATTTCTACGACCCTCCACCAAACTTTGTGTCATTTGCTAATTACTTATTGAAGGGTAAAGCCGCTGACATAGCACACTCGGCATATCCAGGGCCAAGTATTAAAAAAATCAACAGCATAACTTGGAGTTTTAGAGCTGGTGATAAAACACCAGGCATGAACGACACACCAGCTGATTATCTGAAAAACACTTACGGAATAAAAGACATTGACCTGAAGCAACCATTAGTTGTGTACGAAACGGGGGACGGCAAGGTGCGCTATCAAATTCCTCAAATTCTATCGGTTGGTCATAATTTTGAAGATTTAGCAAAAAGAATTTCGAGATGGCAAAGAACACAGGTTTGGGGAAGTATTCATCCTGATTGCAAAAACCAACTTCATAAAATATTTGATATCATCGTGGAAATAGATAGAAATCTCCGAAGAAACATTCCAGAGCTTTATCCTAATTTAGTTGAAATCTCAACTAAAACTATAGATGTTTCATCCTTGGTATCTCAACCAATGGAAATTAAACTAGCCTTCGCCAACAAAGAAATTTCGATAAAACCACCTTATGATACTAATTTCTATCGCAGTTACTCAAACAAAGCACTAACTTTTTCGAAAGCTATTCCAGCCCCCAAGATATTGGTGTGCGTTGAAAAGGAAACTCAACTAATTACGAACTTTCTTGAACAACTGTCTGCTGAATATGAGCGACGAACTAACACATCAATTATTTATGGGCATGCCCCTTTAAAACCAGATGAAACCTATCAATATACAACTTATGACTTGGTTTTAACGATAGGTTCTGATAGCGAAGAGGATGAGGAAAGATATTCATGGTATAAACAAATTTTGCAGAATAAAATAGGGATACCTCACCAAAACGTAACTTTAGAAAATGCCGATGAAAACTCAATCATGCAATTAGTCATGCAGATATGCCTTAAGTTAGGCGGAGACCCATGGTTATTGCCTAAAAATGAATTGCCCCCAATTATTTCAGTGAATAGTTATCTTAATCCATTTACAGAAAAGAAGTATGTTCTAATCTTGGGGGTAGATAACGAGGGTCATATTCTCGAACAGTCGGAACCGTTTACAGAAGAAAGATTTGATGATGCTCTCAAAAAATTGTTAGAATTAAATAGCACTTACAAACGTGTTATTTACTTAACATCTTTTGACAGGTTCCTTTTATTCGATGAGCTGAAAAAGAGGCTTGATCAAACATCAAACGAGTATTGCTTTACTCATGTAGTTGATAACTCACCGTTCAGATTCTTCGAAACATTTGCTCCAAGGAAAGCTCCAGTCTTCGGAAAGAATTTGCCAGAATTAACTCAATGCCCTGTTGAGGCTTTTGAGAGCGCACCGCAAGGAAGGATACTCAAATCAAATGAAAACACGTACTATTTACTAACTGGGAAAACTATTGAAAAAGATGCACTCAAAAGGGGTTGCCCAACGCCCATTCAATTCATAATCGGAGAAAGCAAAGGAACAAGTTGGAATAATGAACAACTTGCGAACCATATTATGGCATTATGCATGATGGGAAGAGCAAGCGGTCACATGACTCGATTACCGATGCCTCTTTACTACCTACAGTCGCTTGGTTACTACATCAACAAATTTGGAATGCCTGAGAACCCATCAATAAAGCGAAAGATATTCTATGTCTAAAGACTACGACTATGAGCTGTGGCTTTGCAACGTGCAAGGCTTATCCAAATTTGAAAGTCTATTACCTGCCCAACTCAAACTGTTGAGAGAAATCTATGAAGCCTTGACAGAAACTAACGAAAAAGTTGTTAGTTTTACCGCCCCTCCTGCGTCAGGGAAGACACATGTAATCGTTTTAACAGCAGTTTATTTGTCCCTAAAAGGCGGTAAAACATGCATTGTTACACCCAACGGCGAATTATCGGTAGATTTTAAGGAAGAGTTAAAACAGATCAAAATTGAAAATCCATCCATTGCTGTGTTATCAATACCTGCATATAGAAAATTAAAGACAAGCTTTGATTATGCTCTGATGGATGAAGCGCACAACTTACGTACTGCATTAGATCTAGATGACAAAATGTTAAGATCCTTCCATTTTAAAGAAGGAGATGGTTTCTATGAGGTTTTGGTGCCTCGGGCAATAACTAAAAAATACAGCACTCGAGAATTGAATATCGAGACAACTACGGATATATTGAAGAAAATTAGTGATACTGAACATTGTGCCGTTTCAAAACAACTGCTTAAAACCTTAACACAATGGCGTGTTTTCTGTGTTTCTTACGGGAATACATGTACCCTTCACTTTCTTCAAGCAGACCCTAAGAAAAGAGATGTTTTACCGAATGGACGGTTGCTGCTATTTTCGGCAACTCGATTGGATGAAGAAGAGTTAAGTTTTTACTGTAATATTAAAAAGTCGCTTGTCAAAACGTTCGGAGAAAACCAGACAGTTTTCACTCCCAAATCAAATGTTACCTATAATTTCCTAGTTTGTACGGATACCGAGAAAATAGCAACGTGCATAGAATTAGTGAAAAACATCAATCAAGCGATGCCAACGCTAATTCTTATGAATAATAAGTTCAATAGTGAAATATGGACTTCCGAATTTTCGAAAGTATTCAATAATAGAGTTGTAAAAATAGACTCGGGACTTTGCTATTCGGACAGAAACAAAGCGTACAAAAATTTTGTCGAAACAGATGATAGAATTTTAATAACTTCATCAAACGTTTTTTGGGAAGGGATTACCATCAAGAAGCTGAGGCTTTTACTAATCCCTTACATACCTTTTCCTCAACCGACTATGTTGGAGTTGGCTGAAGTAAAAAGAACTGAATATGCAAAAATTGCTGAACGAAGACTGATTCAAGGAATTGGAAGAATAGGAAGAGTCCCCGCTTTAAGGGGTGTTTGTATTCTCCTTTTCCAACCCTCCAAATCATTTGAATATTTTACGAAGGTCTCAGCCATTGAACTCTTCGAGCACACAAAGAAAGCCTTGGGTTACAATTAAAGCCATTAATCCAATTTTACACAATATTCTAAAAACCCATTTGCCTAACCTTTCAAGTGGTAAATGTCTTGGCATTGGATAGAGCAGAGAACAAGTTTTGGTGGGAAGGAAAACTTTGGAAACGCAAGTTAGAGATTCTCGATGCCTATTTAGCTAATCCAAATGTCTGAGCTTATGGCACTTTTTAATATTAGTTAACAAATGACCCTCTGCTATAACAGCAAGGGGACATTTTTATTAAATAAGGCAGATTGAAGGATAAACAAATTCTAAAAATTCTTAGAGAATAGAAAATAAAAAATAGAAAACCAATGCGCTATTATGCCTACATTTGAAGGTAATAGAGATAATAATCTGAGGTAACTATAATGGTCTATAATCCATTTAGAGTCATCAGTTATCGATTTTATCATTAACAAGTCTGTAATCGGATATTTCTTTTGTTTCAGTTACTGAGTTTGGAAGCAACGAAGCGTAGTCTCTGATAACCATTCTTTCAAGTGTTACTCTATGGTCAAACAATTCATCAGGTAATACGTTATATCTAAAGTAGTCCCAATTAGGGATAGATGGGTACTCCTTACTTAATCTATCAACAAGATTCATAGCTTCTCCGATGTAAAGCAATTTGTTTTTTGTGTCAATCAAGAAGTATATCACGTTGTTTGCGCCGATTTGGGCTGTCAAGTCTGCTCGTTTATACCATTTGATTTTTTGAATTCTAAGAGTTGGCTTTTGCTCCAATTCATCATCAATTTTATGCAGGACTGGCGACTCGATTAACCGCTTGAACAACTCTGAAAATGCAGGTTTGTGAACATAATATGCGTTAAAATAAAACCTCTTGATCGCTCGATCGTATTCGATGTCTATGAACTCCCAAAAGGGGATTTCATCCTCTACATTTTCTTGATGCCCTTTTAGTCGCCTCAACCTTGACTCAATGTCTCTTGCAAAGCTCATTAGAAAAGCGTCTTTAAGTTCATGTGATAGCTGTCTTTGATACCAAAGACGATAAGCTGGAGATTTCGACCGTTCACCCTCTTTTGCGACTGTAACCCATCCATCGTAGACAATACCCTTGAACTCAACTTGAATCTTAGATGTTGCCATACTCTTAGAATTGCATGTCGAAAAGTCGTCTTCGATTCCCCACATTTTGCAAGCCCAGTGAGGAATCGTTGTCCCATTCTGTCTAAAAAGCGATGAATCAACTTTCTTTCGCCAGAGTGGATGATCAACATCGGATCGTTCAGTCTTCATGTAATCACTTTTACGCTTATTGTAAGTTATCGTATAGCATAATTACGAAATATTTTGATTTCGCCTCAACGTTAAGTCGTTTTTAATGCTTCTATTGGCTTATTTTGCAGGAATGCTTGGATTGCCTTGGGCGTCAAATCATTCTGGACTAACTCGGATAGAATTTTTTCTTTAAACTCCTCATCAAACTCATTAGTCATAACTCCTCGAATGCAAGTGATCAAATTTTTTGTTTTCCCAAAAAGCGATAGCATGTCAGATGGAGTCATAAAGTACAGATTGTTCGCATGTGGCACGGCATTTTTATCTATGATAGTCCGAGGGGTTACAAGTATGCTTCTTACAGCCTTACAGTTCTTCAATTCTGGTTGAACGCTCGCCCACTTCAAATGCCCACTAGCTTGCCTACAATCGTCAACTGAAATAGCGTTTTCTGGTTTAGCCTCAGATTTGCCTTCAAAGAGATATGCAATCTCGTCCCCTAGCTGCCAAATACAATCGGGTGTTGCTTGAGCGTCTGTCTTCCATGAATTAAAACCTAACAAAAGGCCAAGCTCCGCCATACCACTATCGAATTTTGAATGGTTCTTTTCACTTAGTAGCTTTCCGACTACACCTAATTTTCTCGGAATCCCATGTCCCGCGACACCCAATTCCTTTAAAGTATCAGCAATTCCTTCAATGGCGAGCGTTTCAAGTTCGCTTGCAACTGACCGTACTTTATCGGATGGTAACATGGATTTCAATGCCCCAGCGAACCATGATACAGTTTTGCAAGCACTAATAGCATCGCTCATGTGCTTTTCAGCAATTTTCGAATAATATTTGTTTTCCTTGGAAGCAGCAAAAGCCGCGCAAGCTGTTAAGTAATACCAAAAAGCCCTATACGAAGAGAGCCGGGGGTCAGTTAATTTGTCAGTTATTGCTATCCCTCTCTCTACAGCGTCCTTAAAGCGGCCAAACCATAGATCATAAGAAAAGTTAACCTCATTTGCAACACAAGAAGAAAGAATATCGGTTATTTTAGTATCCGGCTGTTCATTGGAGTCACGTATTTCAGCAATTGCTTCTTCGGCGACACCCCAATCAGAGTCTTTATCGTAGAAAGATTTTATCATTGAATTAAGATCATCAATTTCTTTGATTTCTAATCCAAGCACATAATCAAGCTCCCCTCTAATTTCATTATTGAATAGAAGCTGATTCTCCCGTTTGTTACAGAAATCAAGTAACCGTTTCCCAACCATAACAATTAATGACTGGTCAGTTGCACTTCTGGTACAACGACCTACCCCTTGAGCGATCCTTGTCTTTACCCTTTCCCTTAAGAGAACATCCAAACCCAACTTATCTTCTAAGAAGGATTCTTGAAGATTTGTTCCAGTAGGAAGACCGTACATTACAAGCAAGCTACACTTCTTACTTGGTAGATCAATGCCATCATATCGGTTCGTCAGTGCCAAAACAACGTCCTTTGACTCCGAAAAAGGCTCAATAGAGTTTTCGACGTTGATGGCTTCCAAAATCGACAGTTGTTTATTACTACTTTGCAAAACTTGCTCTAAATTTCTCAAGGCCTTACCTGTTGGGCAGAGCGCCAAAGTTCTTTGCGATGAACCGATTAATGCAACAAGCCAAGGTTCGTACTCAGAACTCTCTTTTATTAAATCAGGGAACAAAAATAGCCTACGACCGATTCCATGTTTAAGGTAAATTTTGGGGGTGGGTATTCTCTCAATATGGTTGATACCCGTAATTCTTTCAAGCTCACCCCCGCTCCCTAAAGTAGCGGACATATAGATTCGTTGATTTGCATTATCAAATGGTTTGTGTGTAAGGGTGGGCGAAATATATGGTCGAATTAACAGCTGGTCGCATGAAATATATGCCTGACAGGCATGCAGGCTGTCCTTGATAGATTGCCAAGCATAATAATTTGAAGGATCTATGTCCGGCGACAGATTGCTCTCAAAGAGTTCTTTTATTTCATCTATTCTTTTAAAAAAAATTGCATAAGGTATCATGTCAACCTTTGGTGACTTTCCATGGGTATCAGAGCCATAGAGTATTGTTAGGCTCGGTAAGTCATTATCGAATTTTGATAAGAAATTCTGATATAAGTTTGGAGAATCTCTTCTATTGATCGTAATTGACCAAGGCGAGGATATATAGCCCTCACCGCCATGTGAGTCATCTAAGATAATAGTTTGGGCGTCATCAAATTCGGGATTAGAATTAAACAATCCACTGTATGTTGAGATTGCAACTGATTTTCCCGACCGATAGGACGACACATCTATCGGATTAAAATCCCGCCTTCGGCCAACCAGAACTTTGGCTGGAATGGAGTATTCCTCTGATTTTTTTCCAACTTGATACGCTAACTGTTTTGTTGGACAAAGGTATAAAATTCGCTCCCTTAAAATTCTTCGCCGGTACTCAGCAATCAGCAAACCTACAAGTGTTTTACCTGAACCGGTTGGAAGCTCGATGCTAACATCTTTGGCCTTGATATAGCTCTTTTGATAATCTCTTAAGACATCCGCTTGTGGTGCAAATAATTCCTTTATATCTGGCGACCTATTTTTTAGATCCTTAAATAATGACTCTATATCGCAAGACTGGGCTGTTCTTGATTCAATTCGCCGGAAAGGACTCTTACTAGACATCGTTTGCTTCACTTTTATACGATAAGGAATTATCTTTTTAATAAGTTCATCGAAAGTCAAGCCAAACGCGATCTTTTTAGGTTAAACGTTAGATTATTTTTTCAACATCCAACAACCATGCTGATGGTAGATATCCTAAATTAAATGTGTTAATCCTGCACGCATTGTTGCACTACCGCTTTCCAATACCAATTAAAAAACAATCATGAAGAGCACAAAATACTAAACTTGGCACCGACTTCAGAAATAGCTTGCCAAGTTGAAAGGATAAGAAACTCTATTTGAAGAATCTCAGGTGAAGGCTTTTTAGCATTTCTCTTTTTCTCAAATTCAGTATAAGAAAATTCGTCACCAAGAAGAACCCAAACCTCCCTAGTTGACGACGGGTCTCTAACAACCTTCGTGATCCTCTTCCATAGTTCTTCCGGTTCCCCAGTGCCTTTTCTAATACGACTATCCACAATACCGGCTACTTTATTACAACTCCACTGACCAGACCATAGAGCTAAATTTGGAGGCGTTTGAACATTCATGGGTTGTAAAAAAGCCAAATTTTTCTTTACTTGACCAAATACTGTTTGAAGAGCAGACGCCGATACTTTGTGGGGACCCTCAGCCTTTGCATGAATAAGTATCACCCGTTTGTTATTCTCATCGAGAGCTATAAAATCAGCAATTTCACGTCCCATGTCATCGCAAACAAGCAGATCGATCTTATGCAGTTCTTTCAGCTCTTCGTACTCATCAAATCGGTCTATGAACCCAAAAAGAGAATTCTCTTCCCACGTCGATCGTCCTTTGTAATTAACGACAGCAGTACCCTTTTCACTTTTAATTTCTTTTAGTATCTTTAGAGGTTTAAGGATTTTAAGGAGATCAATGCCACCGGAAAGCACGCCTCCAATCGGTATATTTGGTTTATAGAAATTGGAGTGGGCATAAACAAGTTCTGGAACATCAAATACGATGCGGAAGCATTGCTCTCTGTTAAGATAACCAATGATACTATTACCAATTTTAGGGTTATTTTCTTTAGGAACGTAAGCCAAATCAAGAGAGCGGCACTCTAATCGGTATCGTTTACGCTTTTCATCGTAATTGATATCAATAGTATAATTCACTGAATTTGCTTCAAATGGAAATTTGCGATTCAAGATTTCACAATGAAGATTTGGTGAATCCAATGGCTGCCCCTTTTGTCCTTCAGGGTGTTTTGTTTCAAAATAGTCGAGAGCTTCGCCAAAATCTATCAAAATACTAAGTGGCTCTGGATTACCTGAGACGTCTATGAACTTTGCATATCTATCAAAAACGGACAATAATTTCGGTTGATTTTTCAAATTGCTTTCGATGTTAATAAGCGCCGTCTCTATCTTTTTTAGCCATTCGCAATACTCTTCGTATGAAATATCTGAAGAAGATGAGTCGGTAATTCTTCCTCTTGAAAGTCCAACATATCTTCTAGTAAATTTGGAGTCAAAATTAGTGTAGCCTCTTGAAGTCGTAGGAAAACAATAAAAATCGCTGAGATTAGGCGAAATTTCAGATATTGAATAAGCTTCGATCGTTCGTCGCCTAAAACTGCTAGAGCTCAAGTCACTGTTAAATAGCGATAATTCGTTTATTTTTCCGTCGTTTGTAAAAAGGCCTTCTAGTATGTCAGGCCCTACCCGCTTGGTTGTTTTGGATAAGTATTTGCTTGAAAGCCCATTTGAATCATAGAAAAAAATGTACTTGCCAACTTTCTTACAAACAGTAAAGCCCAGGTGGAATTCTATGTAAGACCCTTTTAACAATACGGGCGAATTATAAGCCCAAACATATGCCACAAACAGAGTATCCATTTCAGGGCGTGTAATCTTTCTGATTTCAACATCTGAACGTTCCCATTCACTCTCAATCGCTTCTTTTAAGTCATCAAAACTAAAGTTGTCTTTAGCTATGTAACAATTCGCAGAAAAAGGAAAACGGAAGAACTCATGAACATTTTCAGAATCTACGTCAATTCTCTTTCTGAAATCGCCATCAATGTACCAATAATTTGGTTGAATATTTACGCTTAAGTCATACCTTGACCTACGCTCATAGAGAGGCGGGTTTTCCTCAAAGCTATATTCATACGCAAGGTAGTTTTCCCAAAAAGCTTTCTGCGTACCATCAAAGATATTATTTAATACATATACTGTTTGGTTTGGCACGCATTGAGCATTTCGTGTTATCCGGCCTATTTGCTGGATTACTGACCGTGCATTGTTAAATGGTTGATAGATTCCCAGAAGGGAAAAAGAGGGATCATCAATTCCTTCCATTACTTTACTTTCGTGTACCCAAAAGATTGCATCTGTCTTGTCAGGTCGAGGAACGTTCTTGTAGAGAAAACCGCTCCTGCAAAAGATATCATGAATTCCTATAGCGCTGACGCCAGTTTGATTTAACAAATTAGCAATGAGACGTACTGCTTCACCGCTTTCACATCTAACGATAACACGGGCTTCTTTACCTAAGGATTTTTTTACTTGCGATTTAACGGCAGCAAATTCTGGGCCATTATAAAACTTTACTAACTCAGAGACAAATTCTTCTGCTGAACTCCATTTCAAGCCTTGAAATTTAATATCTCTTATATAATTTTCCTTAAGCGCTCTTTGATAAGGATAAATGTACATGAAGTTAGGATTTACATTGAACATTCTATGGTCGTTTCTATAAGGTGTTGCAGTTAACAATACTACAGGAACGTTGAAACTCCTGGCGGCTTTTCCCCACTCGGGAGCTGGTTCACGGTGCCCTTCATCAAAAATGACTAGACTAATCCTACTTCCTAATTCATTATATTTCTTATCCTTATTTTTGTTGGCATAAATTTCATTTAGCGTCTGTATGTTACATAAAAAAATGGCATCTTTGCCTTTGGTTTGAGTCAGGGTTTCTTCGATTGTTGAAGGTGTAAATTCTCGAACAACTTTTGGTTGAATAGCATCGCCATAACCAATTTTTTCCCAAAAATCATCACCGATCTCATATCGCAGCTGGGTTCGCACTGCCTCCCATGGCTCAAGTATTAAAACTGATCCTTGCCAAGAATACTGGGATAGTACTGCTATCACACCACTCTTACCGGTACCTGTTGGCATACGAATAAGTGCTGATCCGTCTTCTGCGCGCTTAAAGTCCTTTAAATATCGGTCTATTGTAGATAAGGCCTCTCTTTGGTGGGGCCATAGTTTTGGCATAATGACTTCTATGCCAAGTTTCTTGCCTATCATCTCACTAATTTTGTTATCAGGCAATGTTACCGCTTAGTTAGCGGTGTGGCGTGGGCTTAAGAATTTTTTGGTTTGTTTACTAATTTGCTAACCGTCTGAATATCCGGAAATTTATGAATAAGCATCGCTGCGTACAAGAGGTGAAAAAGTAAAGTGCACGATAGAGCTTATTTACTGGTTAACAATGCGCCTTTGTTCTAGCATCTGCCTTACTTTACCGATATTCCACGCGATTTCAACATCAACATCAGGACACTGCGCTTCAGGACAGCAATCATCAGACCCACAACAAGCTTTATCCTCATGCCAATGAATCGGCTGCTGTCCACAGGTGCAAATAAAACTCGGGTCAATAAGCGTGTAGGTTGTTACTCCGTTTTGGGCTTTTTCCTCAAAGATGTGCCATTTAGCTTTGCTTATTGCTTCTTCTACCTCATATGAAGTAATTTTTGGCTGAATTAGCTGAATCTGCCTTGT
Source organism: Candidatus Bathyarchaeota archaeon (assembly GCA_026014735.1). Taxonomy (NCBI): domain Archaea; kingdom Thermoproteati; phylum Candidatus Bathyarchaeota; species Candidatus Bathyarchaeota archaeon. The sequence goes on along the minus strand of JAOZHT010000001.1, from coordinate 903,186 downwards.
TGTTAACACGAGTCGATTCTCTAAACTTGCCCTTAGGAAACGCTCGAAGCTTGTTTTAGTTTTTCCCATAAAAACACCTTTGGTTAGTTTCTGCTAAACTCTAACAAATTAACAAAAATTAGACGGTCAACCAAAGCAACAGAAGTAAACTCTTGACAGACAGCAGTGCATTTGTTGGCTAAACAGCATTTATCGAGATTTAAGCAGTTTATACACCGCTCTAACATGCTTTTCTTCTGTCTCAGCACAATGTTGCTTCTATTCATGACTATTCGACCAGCTTAGTAATTATAACCTGCATTTTATCGGGCAATTCATCAAACAACTCGCATTCGGCGACGTCTTCTTTTAATGGCTCCTCGCAAGAAGAAAAAACGGCGCAATTCAGACATTTATTCAAGTTTAGAATCTTTAACTTACGTTCAATACTTTCTATCTCACTCATTTTAATCATCAAAAAAAACTGATTAAATACGACACAATGGAAGGTCAAGTAAGGACACTAAAATCTAAAAATAGAAAATAGAAGATAAAAACCAAATTATCGCTGGTATATGGAAAGCGTTTTTTTGAGAAATCGGGTGGTCTTGAAGTAAGCGACTAACAGTCAAAAGCTAATTTGTTTTTTCAAATTTGCTAGAAAGTTGCGGATAGGAATGGAGTATCTCTTTAAACTTATTACCCTGCTGAACTACCGTTTGGTAAACTGGTATTACTTTGTTAAGCACACGCTTCAAGTCAAAGTCTAGCCTATCATCGTATTTGCCGATTAAACCAATAGCTTCAGAGAGTCCCTCCGTGAATATCCCTTCTTTAGCGGTGGAGAAAATAATGCTTTCAACAAAAAGACTTGCACTTGGTTTATAGTGATTTGTTGGTGATAAACAGTATTTTATTTTTAGTGGAAAGATTTGACTAAGCTTTTGATTGTTTTCCCATTCGGACGCAAAGCTAAACCACGGATTGAATGTCTCATTTGGATAATACTGCTGCACCGTACCCCATTTTTGCCTTACTTCTCGATCCGCCATAAAGATGCGTTCGAGCCCGCGCCAAGTTAGACAATATAAATCAACATTCTCGTGCTTGATTTGTAGAGAATTTTTTTGTGTTTTTGGCCTTCCTGGGCTGCTAGGTGGCTTGGTTTGCTGTCCGCATTTTTTCACGTACCCGTTGTCACAGAGAATGCTTAATCTTTCAAGTATTGTTGATCGTGGTATTTCGGTTATTCCAGCCTTGGTTTTTCCGCTTGATCTGCCAGCAAGTGTATACTTTGACGCGAAACCATTCAATGCAAGTGCTTTCATAATGATAATCGCTTTTTTATCTATCAAATTATTGCGTGCCATTATGCCGGACTTCCAAGGGACTCTTGGCTTAATGATGATATATTTTTTAAACCATTCGTCAGCTAAGGTGAATTAAAAAACGTTAAATAAAGAACAAGAAGCAAAAGAAAACGCTGAAGCCCTTAAGCAATCGGAGCTTATTTGGAAAGACAGGCGAGATTGTGAGGTTAAAGTTATAGCAGAGGGAGAAACAATTGCTGTAAGAGTAAGGCTTCAGCATCATAATAAAATGGTGGATTGTAGGGAACTTGTGGCCGATTTTAGTGGCCAAGTGGATATTGCACAAGCAATCGACTTCGCTCTTGATTTCTATGAACTCGGACGATCCGAAGTAGAATGGTTGAGGTGTTGCAAAAAATTTGCAAATAACGGACGAGAGGATAACAATGGCATCTGATGTTTCTCAAAATCCCCTAGACATTGCCCAAGAGCACGGACGGAAAATCGCTGGCGAAATAGGCGCAGAGACATTTATGGAACTCGAACTATCTTTTGCAACTACAAGACTTCCAAGATTCAGCAACAACCCAACGATACGAACAAATCAGCACGTATTATTATACCGAGACCAAGGTTACCTAAAGAGCACAAGCATCGACGAGTTCATCAAATGCATTCCTGAAAGCTACAAAATCGAAAACGTTAGTGGGTGCAGTACCGAGGTCTTGTTTGGTAGCATTAGCAATGATGGAACACACATAACACCACCACTCTTTGTCGATACAGACATAGCAAAAATCGACGAATTAACAAGCTTTCTTGGCTCAAGTACCCAAATGCGCGACAAAGTAAACGTTCTCAACACCATCATGGAAAATGGGCAAGTTAGCAGACACCTGATAAAATTAAGCCAAGAAGAGTTCCCAGCTAAAAAAATAAGTGCCTTACGAGAACAAGGGATTCTTTATGACCCCTGCAAAGGTGAATTAAGCTTCTGCTCAAGAGCGACATTTTGGGCAGCTACACGACCAATAGACAACCGAACATACACTTACCTAAAAGCTTCCGGCCACCTCTACCGATATCATGTCGTTCAGAATGAAATTTCTGACGAACAGGCGAAGAGCATTCTTATGGAGGATACAAAACTGGACTTGGAACTACGCCAAAAACTAAAGCACACAAATATTGAGCTTTCCAAGGTCTCGGTTAAGACTCTAAATACGCCTTCAAAAAGCACTCAACAAACAATCATAGAATCGCTATCGGACCTAATTAAAGACGAGTTCAAAGTTGAGAAAAAACGGTTCGCTGACATCATAAACGTTAGAACTTGGGGTGATATCCTCAGAGAAATGGCAGCTCACGCTTTCATAAGAAACGCGGTTGAAAATAATTTTAGCAATTTAGAAAAGGTTGAGTACACTGCTGAAGACGAAGAATTCATAATGAAACGACTCGGTCACTTTATTGAGTTCAAGGTAAACCCCTGGTTTGTCGAAGACTTTACAACCTCACGAAAGAAGAAAAAGCGACCGCGAGAAGAAGTAAAAGAGCTAATATTGGAACTCCTCAAGTCTGGCCCCAAACAACATATGGACATCGACAGATACGCTAACGACCATACTTCTGTATGCACTGCAACGATAAGCAACACACTAAGCCAAATGGTGAATGAAAAACAGATCTACCAACCGAAGCATGGCTTTTACGCGCTCTATAGCGCTGAAGCTGAAGATGGGGGTTTGATTGGTGAATAATAAAAGCAATTTAAAACAATATCAGCAGCGGATAAGCGATCTCCTCGATGAATTCATAATGCTTGAAATAGAACATTCCTACTACGATGACAGAAAAAGAGATCGATTCATGGAAGAAATGAAGCTATTCGCTCCAC